>JBCLEL010000152.1:0-5866 GCA_038913435.1 Chloroflexota bacterium | reverse complement strand
CTCAATGATTACGCTCAACGCTTTAGTATAACCACAGACCCTTTGGCTATGCCTTCTAAATTTAACTTGCAACCCTCCTTTTGACATTGAGGCGAACGACACTCCTTGAGGTCATCCGTTCGCCACTTTGGGATGTGGTCTGGCATCTCGTCTAACGAGAGGTGGCTGTTTCTAGATTGACGGTCTCCTCGTATAGTGAGGACACCACTGTGGAAAACGTGCCTTCGGGAATACCATCTTCCGCATTAACAGTTAGCTCCACAATCCGGCTACCTTCAGCAGTTTGCTCGAACAGATAAGCGCCAAGATCTTCGGGCTTGAGAAAAACATTTTCCCCGTAGCCTAGTTCAACCCGTCGCTCCGGCGACAGCTCACCAAGCTTTATAAGGTTGCTCAACTGAGTCACCAGATAGTCGCTGTGGGTGGTGATGAGAACGCGGACGCCGGCTCGCACCAACATCGCTATTGCACGCGCAACCTTCCGTTGAGCGGCCGGATGCAGGTGCGACTCCGGCTCTTCGATAATCAGGAAGTCGCCGGGTGCTACTACATGCTTTAGCAGTAGTATTATGGGCGCTAGCTCTGACACCATCGAAGAAGTCAAATGGATTGGAATCTTGACGCGTTCAAACTCATAGAAGATGTGTCCCTCAGCCTGGACAGATACACTCCCTTGAGCCACGTCAGTCTCTATGAATCTACCAACTTCAGACAGTCTACCCTCAACTTCACGGTTCACCGAAATCAGGATTCTCGCAAAATCGGTGACGACACCCGGCAACGAGGGTAGCCTGGGGTCTTCGAAGCTTCCATAGGCCATTTGGCCCATCGAATAACTGGCTATGGCCTTGTAAGCTTGAACCAAACCACCACGGGATGCTGGAAGGTAAAATGCAGTACGATTTATGTCACGGTATAGAGAGGTTATGGCCGAGAATATTAATCCAAACAAGGCAATTTCTGGATCTGCCTTGGCCCACGATCTGGCTATTGATGCTATTGATGTAGGGACTCCCAGCCTAACTGGTAGCTCAGCCACCTCTTCAAAGAATTTGGCGTCCGGAAGCTCCTTTGTAAAGCTATTGTCCGTCGAGACTAAAGCAAGTTCCCAACTCGGATCAGCAGTCTTGATCGCAAACCGCATCGGGCCTGCCTGGCCAGCAAGCCGGATTAGTTCAGCGAGCCTGCCACCGAAGCTCCGTTGCAGCTCGCGCTCAAACGCATGTATATATTCATCTACCGACTGTCTAAGTGAGTCAGTCACTAGGTATCTCAGCCGGTCGGAAAGTTCGCTAATCCGCAAGGGTGTTTCTTGATCCGAGTTCTGCCACAGGGCATCAAGCCAAAGTTTCAACTCATCACGGTGCTGCTGAATCTCCCCAGATTCAATTAATGCGCCAAGCAAGGTTCGATATTTCAAGACGTGTTTGGGTAACATAGGATCATGGTGTAATATGGATCCAATTAATGCGCCTAATAAGCTTCCATCTAGGGAGGCTGATCGGGTCGACTGCAACAGGCCATAGATGAGCATCGCCAAGTACGACTTGCCGGCGTTATTCGGTCCGACGAACACCGTCAACGGTCGCAGGCGTACAGAGCCTTCGATTATCGGCCCGAAGTTGCTGACGCTGACTTCAAGCACTGCCGTATCTCCTGGTTACAATGGCCCAGAACGCCGGCCTTTATACTACTCAAGCTGGTTACAGCATAGTCTAAGGGCTAATAGCTGTCCAACGGCGAATTCATCTGGAGTCAAGGATAACAAGATGAGGGCTTTTGTCACCGGCGCAACCGGCTTCGTCGGCAGCCATCTGGCCGAACTATTAGTCAAGGAAGGCGTTGATGTCGTAGCGCCGGTGCGCAACGCCGGCCGGCTGCGCTGGGCGGCCGGCCTCAAAGCTCAGATCGTCGAGACTAGCCTGAGCGATGTCGAGCGGCTCAAGCCACTGCTGGCCGAATGTGACATCGTTTTCCACGTCGCCGGCCTGACTAAAAGCGCCTTGCCGGCTCCCTTCTACCGCTCCAACCTGCTGCCAACGAAGACATTGGCCCAGGCAGCTTGTCTGGCCGGCCGGCCTCGACGGTTCGTGCTGGTAAGCAGCCTGGCGGCGGCCGGCTCCACCACGCCTGACCAGCCGTTGCGCGAGGATGCCCATTGCCAACCGGTGACACCCTACGGTTGGAGCAAGCGGCGGGCCGAGGAGGCGTTATTGCGCCACCGCGATCAGATCGAGGTTGTGATAGTGCGGCCGCCCTATATTTACGGGCCGCGAGACGGTGAGAGTCTGCTACTGTTCCAAATCAGCTCTTCGGGACTGGTCATTCAACCAGGCGACATTGACCCACTGCTGAGCATGGTCCATGTGCGCGACCTCGTCGGTGGCATCTGGCGATTAGCTCAAGCGCCAGCTTGTCGGCAGACAACCTATTTCCTGGCCAACCCGCAGCCTGTGCGCATCAGCGAGGTCTTCCGTCTGATCGCCGCCAGCGCCGGCCGGCGGCCAATCGAGGCGCCAGTCCCGGCTGCGCTGCTTGACCTGGCCGGCTGGGTCGGCTGGGCTTATGGCGCGTTGACTGGTCACAGCCACATGCTCGACCGCTACAAGGTGCTCGACCTTCGCCAGCCGGCCTGGGTTTGCGATTCATCGTCCATCGAGGCTGAGCACGGCATCAAGGCTGAGATTCCGTTGAGCGAGGGAATAGCCGAGACATTGAGGTGGTATCAGGAGCAGGGCTGGCTTTAGACCGCTCTGGCAATGGCCGCGCCGATGACTCGCTCGACGCCGGCCGCCTTCAACACCCTGGCGCACTCGCTCATAGTGCTACCGGTCGTCACCACGTCATCAACCAGCAGGACCGCCTTTGGTATCGCCACGCCATCCGCAACCGCGAAAGCGCCCTGCACGTTGACCCGGCGCTCGGCCGGCGGCAGGCCCACCTGTGGCTTGGTTGGCCGCGTCCGTACTAGCAGGTTGTCCGCCAGCGACAGACCAAGCAGTAGAGCCAGTTGGCCGGCGATCAAGCCGGATTGGTTGTAGCCGCGCTCCCGAAGCCGGTCCTTGTGCAATGGTACCGCCAGGACTGTCCCGCCATCCGGCAGTAGAGAAAGCTCAGGAGAAACGAGTGTGGCTAACGTCAGCGCGAGGTAGCGGGCGTTCTGGAACTTAAACCGATGGATCGCTTCGCGGACCGGCCCGACGAATGGCCGTTCAACCATGATGCGGTCGAAGGCTGGCCGGTAGTCCCAGCAGTGGCGGCAACGCTCGCTGCCGTTCAACGGCGCAGCGCAAATCCGGCATCGGTCGACCGGCAGCCGGCCAGTCAGGGCCAGACACCTGTCGCACAGCCATCCCTCCGGCGAGGAGCAGCCGACGCATCTGGTTGGAAAGACGATCTCTTGCAGCAGCCGGCCTAGCCCTGCCAGCATCGTATACTCCTTGACTTCCCGCCTAAGATAACCCTAGAATCAAACTACCGATTTGATCTTGGATACGGAGGCGCTTATCTATGCCAGCATACGACTATCGGTGTTTCGACTGCGGGACCACCTTTGAAAAGCTGACTAATTTCGCTGCGGCTGACACTGGCAAATTCTGCACGAGTTGCATGTCAACTAACGTCAAGCGGCTAGTGCCGGTCATCGCGGCGGTGAGAAAGGGCGGCGGCTCCATGCCGGAGCCAACCCTCGCCAGCGACTTCAGCCGAGAGAGCGGTGGAAGCTGCTGCGGCGGCAGTTGCGGCTGCTGCTAGCAACGTAGGCTAAAACCCAGCATCACCGGCGGAACGATAGCCCTCTGGCCGGCCGGCGCGATAGCAGGTAGCCGGCTAGCAGTCCAACGCCGCTGACCACCCCCAACGCGATGACCAGCCGGACCGCCAGCGTCATCGTCGCCGTGAACCAGAATCCCAACGGGAACAGTTGAATCAGGCGGTCGCGGATAGGGTCAAGCTGCCAGAAGTCGTTGGTGAACGATAGCAGATGAAACTGGGTGAACAGCCAGTTGAAGTCCAGCACGGCAGCGATACCCATAACGATGATAATGAGCAATACCGCCAACGATCCGTCGGCCACCGCTCGAAACAACATCGTCCATCCGCCAGACAGGACCAAGAGCGCCCCCCCCAACTAATATGACGGCAGTGGTCACCGCCCGCAAGGTCACAAACAGGTTGATGATGCCGCGCACATCCCCCATGTGTTTTATCTCGCGCTCGTTAAATGTGTCGGACGCCGCGCCGGCTTGGGTCAATGCTTGTGGCAGCGACCGCTCGTTGTCGCTGAAGTAGAGGGCGATGCCGTCGTCCACCCTGCTGATCTGGTCCCAACTGTAACCGCTGTATAGGTCTGCCTGCTGAGGGCGCTGAGTTTCCAGGTAAAAAGTGGGATCGAAGATCAGTGCTAGTAGCAGCCATGATAGGATCGCCAGCGGCGTACCGAGCGCCAACAACACCGCTACTATCAACTTGATGGGCCAAGCTATTGACAACATAAACCCACCTGGCTAACCGTTCCGAATGTCTAACTTACGCCGCTTAGAACGCTGAGTATCTCGACCGATCAGTACCTTTTATACCAACCCCAACGCCTAATCGTGCGGATAATGCCAGCAGACAGACCCAAGTGCATAATCAGACGACATTTTCGGGAATACCGTTTCAAGTAGGGGCGTATGGCCATACGCCCCTACTGGTTGCTGTTTGGCCTGATCCCTTCACGAGTGAAGGACACCTCATCCCCTGACCCCTTCTCCTGCGAGGAGAAGGGGAAATGATTAGTGGGGGACACCCCCACATCCCCCGTCAATGGCTTCGCCCCTGCACCCCTTAGAGTCCGCCTAGCATAGCCTAAGACCTCGTCTGAGTTAACCTAGCCCGCTCGATTGACGGCGCTGCATTTGGCAGGAGCGCCGTCAGGCCCGGCCGGCGCTGCCGAACAGCCGGATCTTCTCTTTAACAATCGCCTTCATCGCCAGCTTTCCGGCTTGCAGCGCGTCACCCTCCCGCCCTGAACCCATCACTTCGTAAGGATTGAACCGGTCGCCGATCTCCTCGACCTTATTTTTGACGCCTTGGTAGAAAGACCGTCGCAAGGCGCTACCGACATTGATCTTCCGCAGACCTAACCTGACGCCGGCCCGGATCGCTTCATCACCCACCGACGTAGCGCCGTGCAACACCAGTGGCACATTCACCTTTGCCCGGATGGCCGCCAGCCGGTCCAAGTCTATACCCATCTTGCGCCGGCCATGCAGATGCGCCTGTCCCAGCGATACCGCCAGCGCGTCAACGCCGGTCACCTCGACGTAGCGTACCGCCTCGTCCGGATCCGTCAACTCTATCGTTGCTGGAGTGGCGGCCAGGCCCTCGGCGACGCCCGGCAAGGCCGATACCTCCCCTTCAACCGCTGCCCGACCGCCGGCCATCAATACCGTCCGGCGCACCATCTCGCGCAATCGCTCCGCCGGCATGCCCTCATCAGCGAACATAACCAAGTTGAAGCCAAGAGCAACCGCCCGTTCCACCCAGTCCATGTAGGGGCACTCGTTGAACAGCAGGACGGTTGGGACGGCGCTGGTCCGGCAGGCGGCGAGTCCCATTGCCGCATAGACTTCTAACCGTTCGGGCACTGGCCGCCGGGGATCGGGCAGATGCATGCCGCTGAACCCAACTATGACCGGCGAGCGCAACTCTTCGGCCGCCTCGATGACCGCTTGTAATGACTCAAGGTTCCAACCCTCGAAGTAGCCGACCGCGTAGCTGTTTCGCTCGGCATCCTCCATCAACTGGTGGAAACTGACTAACGGCATTTCAGTGTTAGCTTAGAAGAATTGTCGAAGGGGGTTTCAGTCCGCAATATGTCGTC
>JBCLEL010000151.1:0-5915 GCA_038913435.1 Chloroflexota bacterium | reverse complement strand
AAGTCGTCGAACCTTTCGCTCACCTCGCGACTGGGTTTGAGTCCCCTACGAAATTCGAAATCTATCCTGAGCGCATTGTCAACTAGGATTGGCACGGGTCTCAAACCCGGCGCAACTGGGTGAATGCCGAGACCTAGACAAGCTGCCAAACCGCTGTCTTCAAAAGGAGCATTAGACATGAATGCCGGGCATATCTCCTTCAGCAAGAGAGCTGGATTGCCAGCCAGATAGTCCAGAATCTTGGCGAAGAGGACAATGACATCATTTTTGTCTGGCAGCACACCTTGACAATTCTTCATCTCTACTATTGCGTTTACATCCGTGTGTTTGGCGACAATATCTATTTCGTGACTTGTACCAGACGCAGTGTCAAGTCCATATCCCAAATGCATTTCGCGCTCTGGCGAGATTTCCCATCCTACGAGGTGCTTCATACAGCTAATGCGGAAACCTCGCTCAAATCCTTGATCCGGCAGGGCCTCCCGAACCGCGTGCTGCCACTCCTCATTCACAAACTTGTAGCAGCGCTTCAGGAAAAGAAGCGCCGGTTTGGGCAATGTATCTGAGGTAATCCTTATGTCTTTTTACTGTGGGTAACCTCCGTTACCGCCCCTCTTCGAACATCCGGCGAGGCGGCTGATAGTCCATGGCTTGATGCGGCCGCTCATCGTTGTGGTGCCGGCGCTTCCACGCCGCCGGCGGTCAGCGCCAGGCCGGCCGGCAGCCGGAGGGCCATGACTATGAGGAGAGTCGCGATGACATAACGTGGTCTTAGCGCCATTTTAGCCCTTCCGATGGCGGCGCAATAGCTTCTACGCTGCTAGTGTATCACGGCTGTCAATCCCTCTCTAGCTCTCCGTTTCGGGGAGAAAACTTTTCTCCCTTCCCTTGCAGGGAAGGGAGCTAGAGGGTTAGGTTAACCGCCGCCGGCCTGCGCCTCGCCAGGCGGCGTCGCGAGCAACTCCTCGATCCGGCGCACGAAGCGTTCTGCTTCAGCGATTAGCGGCCGCACCTGCGACTCATGATAGTCCACCATGTCCGCATAATCAGCATCCAGCCGGGCCTTGAATAGGTCGTTATACAGCGTCATCAGTTCGGGAGCGATCAGACCAGCGCCGCCGAAATGCTGGTTGAATAGCGCCTGGACGCCGGAATGTCGGTGGGATGACATCCGATGCCGGAGGAGCAAGGCGGTAACAGCATAGAAACAGGCGTAGTAAAGGCGGTTGACGCAGCAGTTCCAATAGCCGGCTTGCGCCATCGTCACCGCTGCGGACAGCGTCTCATGCGCCCTGCCCAAGCGATACTGGACAAGGTCTTCGCGGGCTTCGTTCATAGCTTGCTCCTCCGGCTCAGGCGGCAATTGCCATATTGACGGTTGGATGCCATCGCCGGCGAGCAGAGCGATCCCCTCGCGCGTGACGTTCTCATGAAACGGCATCGCCCGCAAGCGCGCGCTCGCCCACTCCTCTTTGCCATAGGCAATCACGCCTATGACCGCGCCGGTGGCTAGCTCAAGGTCGAGAATCCGGCTGTTGAGGGCGTCTTTCCGCCGGTGATCGACCGGGCCGTCAAGCAGAACGAGCAGGTCCCAGTCGGAGTCGCGGGCAGCGTCACCGCGAGCGCGCGATCCGTACAGGACGATCTGGGCGGACGGCTCCATCTGGCGTACAACCTCGCCGATACGGTTCAAAAGAGCATTTTCTTTGTCGGTAAAGGTTTGGACGTTCATATAGCGCCCCTCATAGGACCCCCTAAGATTATCGCCGAACCGCACACTACCTGCTAGCGGATTAGCTCTAGCCAAGCTATCTGTCATCAGCCACCTACGCATCACCGGCGGTCGTCTGTGCTATCATATACGTAGGTATACGGGGAAGAATCAGTGGCTTTGACACGTCGGGTAGAGATTCTTTTTGATCCGGAAAAGTTTGCTCAACTGGAGACTATCGCCCAAGCCCGCAGCACTACGGTGTCTGGATTGATCCGCGAAGTGGTAGAGCGTGAGTTGATCGTCCCTACTCTGGAAGCGCGGCTGGATGCGGTCAAATGGTTAGCCTCTCAGAGCATAGACCTGGGTTCTTGGGAGGAGATCAAGGAGGCGATGGTTCAAGCAGGGGCTGAGACTATTGAAGCTTCTTGATACCAACGTAATTGTCTACGCCGCCGGCAAGCAACACCCCTACAAGCTAGCATGCACCAAGATTCTTGCTGAGGCTGTGAGTTCTGATGAGTATTCGGTTGATGCCGAGCTATTGCAAGAAATTTTGTTTGTCTATCAAGTACGCGGACAAGAGCAGCTTGGGATTGAGATTTTCGACCGAGTTATTACCATTTTTCCAACCGTCATGCCGATAGGTCGGCGAGAAGCGATAATCGCCCGCAATCTGATAGCCAGGTATCCAGGGCTTGTGCCCAGGGATGCTATTCACGCGGCGGTAGTGGTTGAACACCGGCTTGAAGGAATAGTTAGTGCTGACCGGGTGTTCGATCGCATCGTTGAAGTCCGGCGGATTGACCCACTGGTAGTTGCGGCAGAGTGAACCCCTCTCTATCTCTCCCCGACACGGGAAGAGAAATTCCCCTTCCCGCGCCGGGAAGGGGATTAAGGGGTTAGGTTCTCCCTAGCAGCCACCGCCGGCTGGCCGGCAACGCAAGCCCCAATATCGCCCCGAGGACCGGCAGGCTGCCGGTGAAGACAAAAGTGCCGGCCAGCCCGAAAGCCTGGCCGACCATCCCGCCGATGATGGCGCCGGCGCTGATCCCGATCTCCAAAGCCATGCCGATGGTCGCCATCGCGCTGCCACGTTCGCCGGGCTGGCTGCGGTCGGCGGCGACGGCGAACAGCGAGGGTTGGGCAGCGCCGATGCCTACGCCAACCACCAGGCCGGCCGCCAATATCCACCAGCCTTCGGCAAAGGCCAGCGCCCACATGCCAACGCCGGCGATCACCATACCCGGCAGAATGACTACCATACGCCCATATCGGTCGGAGAGCCGGCCGGCCGACCATTGCGAGAGCAGCAGGCCAGCGGTGTAGGTGATGAAATAGAGGCCGGCGTTTGGCAGATGGCGCTCAATCGCCAGGATCGCGACAAAGGTGAACATCCCGCCATAGGCGAACATCAGCGTCAGCATAAAGACGCCGGGGCCGAGGGCGTCGCGGTTCCAGACCCGGCGGGGATTAGCGGTTTGGGCTGGAAGCGACGGCTCTCGCGCCTGAAGCGCAGCCAGCGTCGCCATCAGGCCAAGCGCCGCGCTGATGAAGAAGACGGTTGGGAAGCTGGTCTGTTGGGCGATCAGCACCCCCAAAGCCGGGCCGAAACTGAGGGGGATATTGTAGGCAGTGGTATAGACCGCCATGGCTTCCGCCCGCCGGCTGACCGGCGACACAACCGTAGCCAGCGTCTGGCCGGCGGTGGTGAAGATCGCCATGCCGACACCATTGAAGGCGCGCAACCCCAGCAAGGGGTAGATGCTCCCAACTGCGGCATAGCCCAGCGGACTAAGCCCGAAGATCGCGGCGCCGGTTGCCATGATCAGCCCGCGACGTGTGCGGTCTATCATCCAGGCAATCGGCAGCCTCGACAAGAAGGCGCATAAGGCAAATGCGCCGATGATCCAGCCGATCTCCGAGGGGCCGGCGCCCAGTTGCAGGGCATAGATCGGCATAACCGCCGCCAATAGATAGAAGCTGGCGCCTATCGCTAGCGATGAGGTCAGCAAGAATAGAAAGTTGCGGTGAAAGAGCCGCTCGTTAGTAACCGGGGATTTGACGGGTTGCGACGTTGGTAAGCTCATACCGACTTCGCGGCAAAGGCCGCATCCACTGCAAATTCACCACCAAGGCACAAAGGGAAAATGATTTCTTAGTGTCTTTGTGTCTTTGTGGTTAATCTGAAACCGAAAACCTAACAAGGAATTAACGAGATGATGCACTAAATCTGCGTCATCTGCGGACGTTTCAGACTACCCAGACCTGCTCTGGCCGAGTGGTGAGCAGCGCCTCTTTCATAAAGGCTATAGCCTTGCGCAGCCCTTCATCGGATGACATAAGATTGTCCTCGTGCTCGATGGAAATTACGCCGTCGTAGCCAGCCATTCTCAGGGTAGAGATGATGTCCTTCCAGACCTCGACGCCGTGGCCGTAGCCGACGGTGCGAAAGAGCCAGGCGCGGTTCAAAACGTCGGTGTAGCTTTTGGTATCGAATAGGCCGTCCACCGTTACTACTGCCTGATTGACCTTGGTATCCTTAGCATGAGCGTTGTAGATAGCTGGCGCCAAGACTCGGATCGCGGCGATGGGGTCAATCCCCTGCCAGAAGAAGTGCGACGGATCGAAGTTGGCGCCGATGGCCGGCCCGCAGGCGTCGCGCAGGCGCAACAATGTCGCGGGGTTATACACGCTCATGCCGGGCTGCATCTCGATGCCTATCCGGACGCCGTGATCGGCGGCAAATGACGCCACTCCACGCCAGAAGGGAATCAGCTTTGCTTCCCACTGCCACGTCAACGCTTCCGAGAACTCAGGCGGCCAGGGCGAGCTGATCCAGTTCGGACACTTCGCGCCGTCGCGGTCACCTGGACAGCCGGACAGGCAGTTCACGACACCTACGCCCAGCTTCTGGGCCAGCCGGATCGTTTTGAGGTGAGCTTGGTGGTGGCTCGCGGCGAAGGCCGGATCCGGGTGGACTGGATTGCCATGACAGGATAACGCCGAGATAGCGAAACCGCGCTCGTCCAACGTCCGGCGGAACTCGTCGAAGGCGCGTTGGTCATCGAGCAATACATCAGGGTTGCAATGATCGTTGCCGACATAGTTGCCGGCCGCCAGCTCGACCGTGTCAACGCCCAATTCGGCCAGATAGTCCAACGCCTCGGCCAGACTCACATGTCTCAACACTCTAGTCAATACGCCCAGTTTCATCGGTCAACCCCTTTCACCCGTAGGGGCGTTCGATTGAACGCCCTATGGCCTACAACCCCCTCAGACTGGACGCGCTCGCGATGGTGGCCGCACCCAGATCTTCGCGGCGTCGTCCAAGCTCAGCCGGACTTCTCTGTCCCTTAAGTGGAGTGTGACGCTATTGCTCCAGGGGGCAATCTCCTTGACCAGCGCTTCGGTCCCAGGGGTCAGCCCAAGTTTGCCCAGCATCACCAGCAGCCGGTTGTCCATCTCGCCTGACTCGGTGATCCGGTCCATCACCACCGTATCGCCCACCTTCACTCGGTCCAGCGGCAGTCCAATCCAACTGAGATCGGCGTCGCTGCCCGGTATCGGGCTGCCGTGTGGACAGGTCCGCGGCCGGCCCAACACCTCGAAGAAGCGGTCAATAATTTTTGGCGTCAGGCCGTGCTCGAATGAGTGGGCCTCGGTGTGGGCTTCCGCCCAATCGAACCCGAGCAAGTCGGTAAGCACCCGTTCGGCCAAGCGGTGCCGGCGAACGGCGGTTTCCGCGATTGACTGGCCGGCCTCGGTCAGCAGAATCTCCTTGCGCTCGTTGAATCGCGCGTGGCCGGCGTCCACCAGTCGCTTCACCATGCCGGCCACTGAGGAAGGGCCCACTCTCAGATGCTCGGCCAATCGGGCGCTAATGACCACCTCGCCTTCGGCAGCCAGGGCGTAGATAGTGGCTAGATAGTCCTCCATGCCGGCCGTCGTCGGCCCGACCGGGCCGATCTCTTCTATCCGCATCATCGCTCCCATCGGTTAGACCGGCGGCTAATGAACCGTAACAACTAGACCTGGTGACAGGTCGAGGCGTCCATGTAGCGCAGGGGCTTGTCCCCTGCTAGGGGATGTAACGGCGGGGCACAAGGCCCCGCGCTACTATGACCAAGCTAACACGCAGCAATCCCCACTACCACATAAGCCGCTAGATCTTATAAGCCGCCGTCTGTTTTGAACCAGTAGA
>JBCLEL010000150.1:0-5937 GCA_038913435.1 Chloroflexota bacterium | reverse complement strand
CAGCTATGGCGGCCGTGAGTACCGCCCAGCGCACCACCTCGCTCGAGTCCGGCGAGGGCGGCCGGCGAGCCAACTCGCGCTGGATGGCCCGAACACGGATAGCGCAATCGTCACGCTCAGTGTCGTCCCAACATAGCTGAGATTGCTCGAGCCAGAGTTGGTCTATCGTCTCGACCAGGACCGGCGTAGGCACATCAGCGATGTCCAGATAGACACCGTCCACCGCAACCACGCTAGGGGGAGACTCGTTACTCACCGAGACACCACCGACAACCTATCGCTAGACCGGATCTCAGCGTTTGCACCCGCCGCTGCAAGATGTATTATAGCCGCCAAGATGGAACAAGTTGCAGTTGGTGAAACAGTTGGCCGCCAAGACGGTGACGCCAGTTGGCGGCGGCGGACTCTAATCAGCCTGACAGCCTGCCACGGGCTGAACGACCTTTACGGCATCGTGATGCCGCCGTTGCTGCCTCTCCTGCGCGAGACCTTTAGTCTCTCGTTTACCCAGGCCGGCGTATTGCCATTCGTAGCGCTGGCCCTGTCGAGCGTGTCACAGCCGTTGTTAGGCTATTTGGCGGACCGACGCGGCATCCGAGTTCCGCTGATGGGCGTTGGCTTCCTCGTATTCGCCGGCGCCATGTTGATTATGGGTTCGGCTGGCAGCTATCCAACACTGTTGCTGGCGGTAGTGGCGCTTGGCATCGGCGCGAGCACCTACCATCCTCAGAGCGCGACCCTGCTCGCCTATCACTTCAAGAACGAGCGTGGGAAAGCGCAGGGGATTCATGGTATCGGAAATGGGCTTGGCTTTATGGCGGCGCCGCTTTTGGTGGGTTTTCTCGGCCAGCAGTTCGGCTTCCAGCCAACCGCTTATCTGCTAATTATACCCGGTCTCATCGGCGCGCTGGTTGTCTGGACCCAGCTTCGCGAACCGCCGGTTGTCGGAACGCGCGGCTTGCTGGCCGGCGTCAACCGCAACATCGTCCTCCTTACCCTGGTGACCGGTATGGGTTTGGGGGTCGGCACCGGCTTTATGACCTGGTTGCCATCTTATTACTTTAGCCAAGTAGGCAGCTACTGGACGGCAGGGTTGCTAACAGCGGCGTTGTCAATCGCCGCGCTGATCGCCCAGCCAATTGGTGGTGCCGTATCGGACCGGATAGGCCGGCGCAATGTGTTGCTAGCCTCAGTGCTAGGCGCTAGCATCCCGCTGACCTTCTTTCTGCTAGCGCCTGGCATCGGATTTGTGGTCCTGCTGTCGGTTTTGGTCGGCTTTTGCCAGGCGTTGATGCCGCCGGTTAGCATGGTCTATGCATCCGAGCTAGCTACCGGCGAGCGCACCGGTATGGCGGTCGGCATTGTCTGGGGACTCGGCATAGCGGTGGCCTCGGTCTTTCCGCTGGCGACTGGCGCGCTGATTGACCACTGGGGCTTTAACAATACCTTTCTCGCTCTAGCTGCGGTTGGGCCTTTCGCCGCCCTATTAGCCACCCGACTGCCGAGGGCATGACTATCTCCTCAGCAGGTGTACCAAGACGGATTAAGCGCCTGATCCCGGCTGATCGCCGTGCGCGCAACCTATTTTCTATCAACATTGCCGGCCTGCTGCTTTCGGTCGCGATGTCATCCAACCTGCCGTTGGTTCCGTTGGTGATTCAACGAGTCTCCGGTGGGACTACGGCTGAGGTTACTTTTTGGACGGGGCTATCGTTTGGCGTTACCGGTCTGTTGGGGGCGTTGATCGGGCCGATCTGGGGACGGTTGGCTGACCAACACGGCCATAAGGTTATGGTGATGAGGGCGTTGTTCTTCATTGGTCTCGCCCAAGCCGCCATCGCCTTTGCCAGCAGTCCAGAGCAGGTCGTCGCCATCCGAGTTATGATGGGCCTGCTTGGCGTATTTTCGGTCGCCTCAATAGGAGCGGTGACAACCTCCAGCCGGCCCCAGGAGCTTGGCCAGGCTATCGGCGCCTTTCAGGCGATGTCAACCCTCGGCGGCGTGTTTGGACCGTTGGCGGCCGGGATCATTGCCGACACTATTGGTCCTTCGACCGCCTTTCTGCTGGCAAGCGCGACGATAGCTATTGCCTTGTTGAGTGTTTACTTGCTGTACACCGACTTACCGCGTTCCACCGGTGAAGGTTTGCGCGCCGAGGGATCGAAAAAAGGCGTCGTTCAAACTTCCGGCCTGTTCAGAATGTCGGGAGGCTATCCGACCACATTGCTGATCGCTATGGCAGTTCTATCGCTTACTCAATTTTCGGAGAGCGGCGTAAACTCCTTGCTGTCGCTCATCTTGAAGGAGCTTGGCGCTCCTGAAAGCAACCTGGCGACCATAGCCGGCCTCAGCGTGTCACTGATATTGCTAGCGATGGCGCTCTCGGCGCTGGCGGTAGGCCGACTGAGTCGCCGCTTCTCGCCGGCGACGATTCTGACGGTCGCCCTCACCATATCAACGCTGTCCACATTGGGACTTCTGTTCTCAGTCGTTTGGTGGCAAGTGGTAGTCAGCAAGGTGCTTCTAGGCGCGATGACAGGGGTTATTAGTACGTTGTGCTACACCATCGGCGCTGGTTCGGTAGCTGTCGGCAATCGTGGGACGGCAGCCGGCTACCTGGCGTCATCGTCGCTGATGGGAGGAGCGGCCGGCCCCTTCGTGGGCGGCTTGGTTGCCGGCGTCAGCTTCCAGGCGGTATTCGGAATAAACCTGGTTCTGTACAGTGGTGCGACCGTCGTCAACTTAGTCAGGCGAAGGCAAACGTCGGTTGGATGAGCATTCCTGGCAGGATAAGGCGCAGAAACAAGCGGCTAGCGCCTGCTCGGTCTGAACGAAAGGACCGAGGCAACAGCACACAGCGCCGAACTGAAGAAGAATACCCCACGCAGACCCGCTGACTCAGCTACGATGCCGCCAACCAGACCGCCGGTCGCCTGGGTGAACTGAAAAGTGGTGTAGTAGAGAGCCACGACGCCACTAGGCCGGTCCGGGCGCAACATTTGGGCGCGCATATAAGGTATCGTCGAGTTGACGGCCCAGCTTACGCCCACCAGCGCCTGGACTAGGGCCAACTGCCAGAGGGTTGCGCTCAGACCGGCTAAAGCCAGTAATATCCCCTGAGTGGCAAAACCGATGTAAACGATTCTGGCCGGATTGAAGCGGTTGGCAAGGGCGCCGATCAGTGGGGTGGACGCAATATTGGCGAGCGCAGCTATCGTCGCAAGGACGCCGACCATTGCCGGCGGTTGCCCCAGTGTCTCTACCACAAAAAGCGGCGTAAATCGAAAGGAAGAGCTGAAGCCGAAGTGGATAAACAGCCCAATTGTTGCAAACAATATCACCTTTGGGTCGGCTAGCAGGTCCCAAGCCCGGCCTCCCCTTTGCAATCTTGGCGCCTCCTGTGGCCGAGGAATAAGGACTATCGCGGTTACGGCGGCTAATATACTGACCAATGCCGCACTAGCATAGTTCAGATTAAATCCACCGATGGCTACCAAAAGGCTGCCGACGGCTGACCCGCAGATGCCGCCCACCGACTGTCCCAGGCGCACCATAGATATGGACATGCCGCTGGGCTGTCCACCCAAAGAGGCCAGCCCTATGAACATAGGGTAGGCAATGATCGAGCAGGCCATCATCGCATAGCCTATCGTTGCCATCAGCAGGTTTGTGGCAAACAGTAGAAAAACAGCGCCCAAGCCACTAGTCGTCATACCCACGACTATTAGCGGGCGCATCGCCTTTGGCCGGTCGGTCATTGGCGTCAGTAATGTCATCAAGATGATGGCCGGCCCGCTGCCAACTGCCAGCAGGACGCCAAGCTCGACCGGTGTAGCGCCGATCACCTGTACAACCCACACCGGCATGAATGCGGCATGCAGTCCAGTGCTGAATCCGAACAGGGCGGTGGTGATGAACGTGCCTCGGAGCGTTGGGTTGCTGAGGATGGGGGATAGACTGGTCACAGATTGGCGCCAAAGTTGCCAAGCGTTTTGGTTTCTATATGGCTAGCCTCTTGAACAGTATCGGGATCCCGCTCAGGGCGCACACATAGGTGCGCCCTGAGCGGCATTGCCCCATCTCGTAGGGACAGACCTACGTATCTCCCCAAAGGGCAGTTACGAAACAGCGAAACACAGAGTTTGTAAAGACAATTGATATGAATTATCGCAGAATCGGCGCGATGGACTCAACGCGGTTTTGCCAGGCGGAATAGCTTTTGAAACTCGCTCGCGTACTTCTGGGCAATCTCGGGACTGTGAATTACGAGCAGATTCTCGTCGTTGACCCGCTCGGCGTTCGCTGAGAAGTTGAACGAGCCGGTGATGACTGTCTCGTTATCAATGACAATTACTTTATGGTGCATAGCGTAGGGATTGGCGTCCGGGTACACGTCAATGCCGGCCTGGCGGAATGAAGCCATCTCTGACGCTATCGTCCCCGATCCGGCCTTTTCCAATACGCCGGCGACCTGCGTTCCACGATTGGACGCTCGTCGCACCGCCTCACCGATGCGGTCGTGGGTGAAGGAAAAGGCCAGAAAGTGCACCGAAGTCTTTGCTTGGTCAATCAATTCGACCAGGCGTGGGACAATCTTCCGGTCGGCGGGAGCGAAATATACTTCGACCGTCAGGCCGGCGACTTCGATTCTGTTGGGAGATGCGACCGTCCGCTTGTTTGGGCCGAAGAGCCTTTCGCTGAACATTTGCTCAAACTCAAGCTGATACGCCGTAGCCAGTTCTGAAGAATGGATAACTATGGCGTTGTTATTGTAGCGATAGGCGTCGTTTTCGGTGAAGTTCCAGGAGCCGGTCCAGACCGTCTGACCATCGCGAACTATGAACTTGTGATGCATGATGCCCGAACGATTATCGGCGACAATCGGCACGCCGGCCTGCCGCAGGACATTGAAAGCCCGTTGCACCTTTTCGTTGCGCTCGTCGGTCAGGGTGTCCTGGTCGGTCACCAGCCGGACGCGGACGCCGCGCTCTTTGGCCCGGGCCAGCGCCCTGGCTACGTTTTCCAGGTCAAGGTCGTAGATGGCAACATCTAGCCTTTGCTCGGACTGGTCAATGAATGCGGCTAACTCGGCGTCCAGGCTGGCGCGCCGGTTTTCAGGGCGGTCAGGGTAGATAGGGTCGGTGAATAGAACCTGAAATGGCCCTTCGTCCCTCACCGCCACTGAGGTATGGGTAGGGCCAACGCCGGCCGGCGCTACGACGTCCCTCACTGCCACTGAGGTTGGAGTCGGGCCAACGCCGGCCGGCGCTACGAACCCTATGATGGTCGTGACCGCGGCGACGCCAATAAGGAGCAGCGCCACTAGAAGGACAAGCGCGAATCGCCGGCTCACCGCTCGCGCCTTCCGGCCGGACTGTCTATCATCGCCAGCAGCCGGCTTGCTAGCGCCACCGGCGTTCCTTTCCACCAGTCGTCGCGCTCGAAAGCGAGCGCCGGCGCGGCGCGCGGAACATAGCCGATCGCGGCCGTTAGGCTTGTCGAAAGCTCTTGCCAGGTCCGCAGGCGGGCCTCAATGGTCAATTGAGCGCCATGACATGTCAGGTGAGCTAAACAGGCCAGCGCCATTCGGAATTGATATGCCTTATGAATGGACTGCTCCTCGTCGCTGGTCCCAGCCGCGAGCGTTTCTTTGATCCGCCGGCTGGCCCAATCTATTAGGAGTCCGGTTGTCTCATCATCCAGGTCACGTCGCCAACGTTCGTCCTCGACGACCTGCGCGATCATCAGCTTTATGAGACTCAACCTTTGCTTAGTTAGACCCATTACGACCTGTTCTTATCTCGTATAGGCGCTGTTCACTGCGCCCTCAACTCTATACCCAAATGATAGGGCAGGCCCCGCCCCCTCTATGACGACCACGCCGACCGGATGCGCCAAATACGAGGTTGGTTAGGACTGGCTAGTGCATAATCAGAC
>JBCLEL010000149.1:0-5979 GCA_038913435.1 Chloroflexota bacterium | reverse complement strand
TGATTGACGCCTGCTGTCCCCTAAAGCTAGAATGGACTTGCTTATTGACTTCTCTTGCGTCGCTATCTTGCAGCCAAAGTTGAGGTGCTTCACTTGCCGGTTCGAGTCCTGGTCGTTGATGACAACGCTACTGCTCGCGCCAGCATCCGGCAGTTGCTAGAAAAGCATGGTTTCGAGATCGCCGGCGAGGCGACGACCGGCCGGCAGGCCATCGAGCAATACTT
The DNA here is from genome assembly GCA_038913435.1 of Chloroflexota bacterium. Taxonomy (GTDB): domain Bacteria; phylum Chloroflexota; class UBA6077; order FW602-bin22; family JBCLEL01; genus JBCLEL01. The sequence goes on along the minus strand of JBCLEL010000149.1, from coordinate 5,755 downwards.
CAAGTTGAACCCTGACCTGGTGACTATGGATCTGCGTATGCCGGAGATGGATGGCGTCAGCGCGATCAAGCAGATCAGACAACGTTCCCCCGACGCCAAGATCATCGCCGTCACCTCGGTGGACGATGATGGGATCGCTAAGCTGGCAACCAAGGCCGGCGCGGCGAACTACCTGGTCAAACCGGTGAACCCCAAACAGTTCGTTGAGATCGTCGGGCAGATAGTTGCTATCAGCCAGCCTGCTCCAAGCGAGCACGCGGGCAATCAGGAGTTCCTCAAGCTGTTTGTCGAAGACGCCAAAGACCACTGCCAACGGCTGATTGACAGCGCGATCAAGCTAGATACCAGGCCGGCAGACCAGCAGGCGATTGAGACCGTCTATCGCTCGGGCCACACCTTAAAGGGCATGGCCGGCATCATGGGCTTTCACGACCTGGCCGACCTGGCTTCTACTCTGGGAAGGCTGGGCAAGCTGCGGCTGGATAGCGGCCAGCCATTCGCAAACGGCGATCTGCAAAATTTGGTACAAGCGATTGATGCGATACGCACGACGGTGGGCGCCGTTGAATCCGGCGGCGTGGCAGCAGTGCCATCGCCGGAGCTAGCCCGTGTCATCGAAGAGTCGCTCGCCAGCGCGCCGCCGGCTAAGAGCCGCCGGATGAAGGGCAAGTCGGTATTGGTGGTTGATGATGACAGCGTTACCCGCCAGGCGTTGCGAACAGTCCTCAGTCGTGAGGGGTTCGAGGCATTGACGGCGCCGGACGGTGAATCAGGCTACCGGTTGGCGCAATCCCGCCGGCCCAACCTGATTGTCCTGGACCGCATGATGCCACGCCTTGACGGCATCGAGGTCTGCCGGCGGTTGCGCTCCGATCCCGCCACCAAGAACTTGCGAATAATGATGCTGACGTCAATGGACGATCTGGAAGACAAGCTAGCGGGCTTTGACGTGGGCGCCGACGACTACGTGACCAAACCCTTCGACCCGGAGGAGGTCTTGTCGCGGGCTAAGGCGCTAGTGAGCCGGCGGGGTCGCCAACGGGCCGGCTGACCGCCTGCGATGGTAGAACGCATCGCCAAAAGCGACCGGAACGAACTCGTCAGTGATTTGCCAGAGGGTCTCAGAATGGCCGAGAAACAGATAGCCGTCGTCAGCCAGCAAGCTACTTAAATTATTCAAAACCGAGCGCGTCGTCTCGGCCGAGAAGTAGATAGTCACATTGCGGCAAAAGATCAGGTCAAATCGGTTGGGCGATTCGGCTGGCGTCGGCTCGGCCGCCAGATTCAACCGCTCGAATTGGACCAATGAACGCACTTGCGGTTTGATGACCGCGCCGCCCTCGGCCGGCTCAAAGTGCTTTTCGATGATGTCTTTACTCAGATGACGCAGCTCTTTGGTGCGGTAGAAGCCGGCTTCCGCCACTGCGAGCGCCGCCTGGCTGATGTCGGTTGCCAGAATCGAGACCGGCCGGCTCGGCTGATACAGCGGATGGCCAAGAATAGTCATCGCTATCGAGTAAGGCTCCTGGCCGGTGGCGCAGCCGGCGCTCCAAATCCGTATCGGCTCGTCAATCCGGCGCCGCCGGAATAGCTCCGGCAACATCGCCTCGGCCAATGCCGCGAAATGCGCTTTGTAGCGGAAGAAGTCCGTTTCTTGGATTGCGACCAGATCTATCAGCCGCTGGAACTCTTCGGCCCCGTTGTCAGAATTGGCCAGCGAAAAATAGGCCGAGTAGTTTATGCCTCCGAGCGTCCGGACCCGGCGGTCAATGGCGCGGCGAAGAGTATTCTGACGCGGCTCGTTGAAGTAGATGCCGGTCCGCCCGGCGATGAGGTCTCGAAAGAGCGCGAAATGATACTTGCGCCAGTGAAGCTCACGTGAGTCAATTGCCCGGCCGGAATCTGTCCCTGCGACTAATATCACCGGGCCAACCGCTGGTTCAATGCGCCGATCAGTTCGGTAAAGTCCGGCTTTTTGTATAACACCTGGTCAGCGCCGCAGTCCCCAACTACAACGGAGATTGAACCAGTAAAAATGAAGACCGGCAGCCCGGCTAGAGAGGTATCGGCCCTGATTTGGCGACAGGCTTCCAGGCCATCGAGCTCCGGCATAACAGCGTCCAGTATCACGGCGTCAACTTGATGTTGCCGCAGCGTTGACAGCGCCTGCTGACCGTTCGACGCTGAAATGACGCTAAAGCCGGCGTCCTGTAACACTTTGGCGAGCACCATCCGCATGAGCCGGCTGTCATCGGCGATTAATACTGTCTTATTCAACTGCTCCCTCGCACGCCCCTATCTAAACGCGGCTGTATACTTGACGTTTCGGGCTTGGCAGTAATCCCTATGATAATGCGCTGAGCCTCCCGCAATAGCGCGCCGGAATCGAGGGCAAGCGCGATGTCGCCATTCGCCAGGATAGCGCCGCCGCTCAGAAACGAAACTCCGGCTAACAGCGACCCTAGCGGCTTTATCACTACGTCTTGCTCGTCAATCAAGCTGTCAACCGCCAGGCCAATCATCCTATCTACGTCGCCTAGAATGACCACCGGTAGCGCGCTGGCGCCGTTTGGCTCCGTGGTCATTCCCAGCAGCGAGGACAAGCGTAACATCGGAACGTTCGCCTCGCCAAGCCTTAACCGGAAATGCCCATCCTGTCTTTGTAAGTCTGAGGTCCGGACCTCGATGAGTTGCTCGACGGTGGCAGCCGGGAAGGCGAACTTGCCGACGCCAACCCCAACAATCAACACCTTAGTAATTGCCAGAGTCAACGGTAATGTCAGCTCAAACCGAGTGCCCTGGCCCGGCCGGCTGTCAACCCGCACGCTACCACCCATTGCCTGGACATTAGATCGTACAACATCCAACCCGACGCCACGGCCGGACGTTTCGGTGACCACCAAGCTGGTCGAAAAGCCAGGCGCGAAGATCAACTCTAGCGTGTCACGGTCCGACATTGCTGACAGCGCCGCTTCACGGACTCGGTCCGGCGATATTCCTCGCCCATCGTCTTCAATCGTGACTATCATCTGGCTGCCCCGCTGCCGGGCCGAAAGCCTCAGGGTACCCTGGGCCGGCTTGTTTGCCAGCTCGCGTTCAGCCGGCGGCTCGATGCCGTGATCGAGGGCGTTGCGTATCAGATGCAACAGCGGGTCGCGCAGTGAGCCAGTATCTTGCGGTCTAGCTCAGTTTCGCTGCCCTCAATGATTAGCTCGACCTGCTTGCCACGCTGCCTGCACAGGTCACGCACCAGCCGAGGCGCACTAGCAAACAGCGCGCCAACCGGCGTCAGCCTTGACTCCATTACCTTGGTCTGTAGCTCGTCTATGATCTGATTCGCCGCGCTGGTTGCCTGCCGGAAAGACTTAATTGCCTGGTTGACCCGCTCCGATAGCTCATCGGTGATCGCCGTGATCCGGGTTGAGTCATAGCTCGACTGAGCTTCGAGACGTTTGACGATGCCGCTTAGCCGCCGGCTGGCTTCAGCAATTCTCTTGAGGTGCGATAGATGAGAGGCCGATTCCATTTTGAGTACAACCAGTTCGCCGGCCAGGTTCATCAGTTCGTCCAGATTGCCGACACTTAGCCGGATGGTGTCCTCCGGCGAAGATAGGCCGGCCGTCGTGAGAAGCGGAACATTCGCCGTCGCTTGGCCAGCCTCGGTGAATCCGCTGTCGGCTTCAATACTTGCGCGCTCGGCGGTCAGCGCCTGGTGGAGATTCTTTGATAGACGTTCGGCATCCACCGCCACTGATATTTCCGGCGCGGTGTCCACCATCACTCCAAGCGCGTCAACCACCGCGAGCATAGCGTCAAATAGCGCCGGCTGGGGAATAGCCTGGTGCGAACGCAGCGCCGCCAGCGCATCTTCCAGCAAATGGGCCAGTTGGTTGATCTGTTCCAATCCCATCATTCTGGCGGAGCCTTTGATGGTATGGGCTGAGCGGAAAAGCTCGTCGAGCAAACCGGCCTGGTCCGGATGAGCCTCTAAACTTACCAGCCCCTCGCTCAACTTTGCCAGGTGGTCCCGCGCCTCAGCCCGAAACTCGCCGATGAACTCGCTGGAGTTAAACATACCGTATCTCTAGGTGCGCCCGCCGCTGAGTCGTCGCAACGCCTGAGCCGTCGCGCTCAGCTTGGTGACCCCGTCAGCGGCCAGCCGGCAGCCGGCGGCCGATTCCTGAGCCGACTTCCTCTATCTCGTGCATAGTCTCCACCACCTGCTCGCTGGCTGAGCGCTGCTGCTGAGTGGCCAGGCTGATGGTGTGCACCATCTCAACCATCTGCTCGATCACCTCGCCGGCTCGGCTAGCCAGCTCAGAGCCTATGTCCGCCTCAGCCGTGGCGTCCTTTATCGCAACAATCAGGGTGTCCGTTACCAACTGAATCTGTTTGAGCATTGACTTGACCTGACGGGTGGCGCTCTTGGCATCCTCGGCCAGCTCCCTGATCTGGCTGGCGACAACGGCGAACCGGCGGCCGTATTCGCCGGCGGCTGCCGACTCGATTGCGGCATTCAGCGCCAGGATATGGGTCTTATCTGCTACGTCTTCTATGATATCGCTGATCTCGCCGATCTCGCGGCTATTTTCAGCCAGATCGGTGATGCGTTCAGACATTGTCTCGACCTTGCTCTTAATCCGGCTCATACCCTCCAGCGAGTCGTTGACGGCGAGCCGGCCGGCTTCTGCTCTCTCTCCGATCTGCTCGCCGCTAGCGGCAATCTGCTCGGCGGTGCGCGACAGCTCTTCCATTGTCGAGGTGATCTTGGCCACAGCCGTCGCTTGTTCAGACGAGCCGCTGGCCTGCTTGGCCGCCGCGGCGGTGAATTCGGCTGAGGCTTGCGAAATATCCCTGATGGCCTGCCCAACTTGGCGGCTGGCGGACGTTGTAAGCCATGCCGCCGCCGATACACCAATCACCAAGGCGACCACCGTCGCTACAATACTAACCGCCAGTACATTCGACAAGCCGACCGATGCCAGGGCTGCCCAGTTAATCACCGAAATGATCAGCAACGCCAGCAGACTGACGGCAAAACCGACGCTTATCCGTGTTGGCAGAGACAGGTTCAATACGCTATTTCCTCCTGGAACGAGGATACCAGCAGTTAAGTTAAATGAACATTCAAATCTGGATAGTAAGGCCGTCAGCGGGCCACTACCGCCTCAAGAATGTGGGCGACCGCCAGTAGGTCGTGACGCCTTCCTGCTAGCTCAAACTGCGCTTCAACCAGTTGCGCCAGCTCGCCGCTAGGCGCAGTCAGTAGGTCTTCAGCGACTTCAACTGCGTCCTCAACCGCCTGGACCAGCAAGCCAGCCTCGTATTCGCCGGCGACCACGTTTACCACATAGCGCGGAGGCCGGCTGAGGTCGGGTTCTAGTTGGAGTGGGCGAGCCAGATCAACAACCGGGATTAGACGACCGTGAAGATTATATACGCCGGCAATCGCCGGCGGCGCGAGCGGCACCGGGACTATCCTGGGATCACGTTGGATCCCGCGGATGTGTTCGAGCCGGATGGCATAGCATTGTCCGTGGACGACGATAGTCAGCACCCCAACCGTTGGGCCGGTGGCGATCTCAGTGGCACCCCTATCACCGGGCCGATCCTGGCCGGGCTGCGGATCGTTGTAAGCGCGGTCGGGATTCACTAATCCTACAGCCTCAAGTCTGCCAAACTGTCATTCCGAGCGACCGAAAGGGTTCTTAATCTCGCTCAACTGGATTATAGCAACAATCAGCGTAAGTGTTCA
>JBCLEL010000148.1:0-6048 GCA_038913435.1 Chloroflexota bacterium | reverse complement strand
CCTGACCCCTTCTCCTGCGAGGAGGAGGGGAAATGATTAGTGGGGGACACCCCACATCCCCCGTCAATGGCTTCGTCCCTGCACCCCTTAGAGTCCGCCTAGCATAGCCTAAGACCTCGTTTGACTTAACACTAGACGTAGAGCCCAATTTCAATTTGAAGTGGACGTTGCGCCTGGGAGCGCGTCTCGCCCGCCCAGGGCGGCGAGGATGGCCGTGCTCACAGCATATCAACTCGAATGTCACAAATAAACCTTTCTATCGGCGATTGGTATTAGCCTATGGCAGTAACGGGCGAAACGGTTACACCAATAATCGGAGGCCGTGCTTACGCAGGGGCAGACCGGCGTATCTGCCTTTTATGCGTCAGGCCATCGGTGTCGCCTCAGGCGACCCCTACAGTTACGGTGTCGGCAACCACCGATTATTGTTAGGCCCTGTCAACGGCGCATTTGCATGTAGGGCTTATACATCTCATACTATCAACTGACAATATCCAGGCGCTTGTGTCCGGCGCTACTTATAAGAGATCTAGGTAGGGAAGGGGCTCCTTCCTGGGGTGGCGGCGGGGGACAAGCCCCGCTCTACCCACTTGCGATAAGGGTGGCGCCGGGTTAATCCGCCGATTTCAACTATGAGCGCCCTGGATCCTAACGATCTGGACTTAGATCAGCCTCAACAGAGGGAGGGGGCGATTATGGGAAAGAGCCTGACCAGGAAGATACTTGAGAGCCATCTGGCAGATGGCAAGATGGTCCGTGGTGAAGAGATTGGCATCAGGGTTGACCAGGCGCTCATCCAGGACATCACCGGCACCGTCGTCTTACTTAACTTTGAAGCGATGGGTCTGTCGAGAGTAAGGGCGCGGGTGGCGGTAGCCTACGGCGATCATAACGTCTTGCAGGTGGACCACCGCAACACCGAGGACCACATCTATCTAGCCAGCGCGTCGCGCAAGTTCGGCATCTGGTGGGCAAAGCCGGCCACCGGCATTGGCCACCAGATTCACCAGGAACACTTTGCAGTGCCGGGGGAAGTAGCAGTTGGCGCGGACAGCCACACGCCCCACTGCGGTGGCGTGGGCATGATCGCAATCGGCGCCGGCGGTCTCGACATAGCGGTTGCGATGGGTGGCGGCCCTTACTACTTCCAGATGCCGGAGATCGTAAACGTTCGTCTGACCGGCAAGTTGAACCCCTGGTGCACGGCTAAAGACGTGAACCTCGAACTGCTCCGCCGGCTCACCGTTCGCGGCGGGCTGGACAAGATATTTGAGTACACCGGCCCTGGCATCCGCAATTTGAACGCCCAACAACGCTGTACCATCACCAACATGGGCGCCGAGTTGGGCCTGACGACTTCGATATTCCCTTCTGACGACATCACCCGCGAATACTTCAGGCTGATTGGCCGCGAAGGGGACTGGCGCGAGGCGCTGCCGGACGCCGACGCCGAGTACGACAGCGTTATCGAGCTAGACCTCTCGGAGGTTGAACCGCTGGTCGCGCTGCCCAGCAACCCTGACCGTGGAGTCCCGATCTCACAGGTGGAAGGAACTAAGATTCACCAGGTAGCCATCGGTAGCTGCACGAACGGGTCCTATATGGACTTGAAGGCGGTTGCCCAGATTATGAAAGGCCGGCGGGTACATCCAGAGATAGACTTCATCATTCACCCTAGCAGCCGGCAAGACCTGGCCGAATTGGCTAGAGAGGGATTACTGGCTGACCTGATAGACGCCGGTGTCAACATAGCTGAGTCAACCTGTGGCTTTTGTATCGGCACCGGTCACGTGCCAGCGCCCGGCACCAAGTCGCTCCGAGCCATCAATCGCAACTTCAAAGGCCGGTCGGGGCTTGCCGACGACGAGGTTTACTTGTGTAGCTCGGAGGTTGCGGCCGCTAGCGCAATCGCTGGCGTGATAGCCGATCCCCGTAAGCTGGGAATCGAACCACCTACCCAAGACCTACCAAAACAGATCTCCCAGGACAATCCGAACTTGGTGCCGCCGGTCTCCGAAGAGGAAACCAAGACGTTTGAGGTCGTCCGTGGCGCTAACATCCAGCCGGTGGCGGTCAAGCCGCCGCTGGAAGAAACGTTGAGCGGCGAGGTAATCATCAGGGTAGGCGACGACATATCTACCGACCACATTATGCCGGCCGCGGCGCACATCCTGCCGTTCCGCTCGAATATCCCGAAGCTGTCCGACTTTGCCTTCAACCGGGTTGACCCGCAGTTTCCGGCCAGGGCGCGAGAGAAAAATGGTGGCTTCATCGTTGGCGGCGCGAACTACGGTCAGGGTAGCTCGCGTGAGCACGCCGCGATTGTCCCGATGTACCTGGGCATCAAAGCGGTTCTAGCCAAGAGTTTCGCCCGGATACACCATGCTAACCTGATTAACTGGGGGCTGCTGCCGTTGCAGTTTGTTGACCCGGCCGACTATGATCGGATAGAGCAGGGCGATCAGCTCTCGATTCCGAATGCGAAGAAGCAGATTGAGTCCGACAGCGACACCTTCAATGTACGCAATGCGAGCAAAAACGTTATTATCAAGGTGAAGATTGACGCTTCGCCACGCGAGCGAGCCTACCTGGTCGCCGGCGGCAAGCTCGGATACACCAAAGCTCATCCCATAGGCTGAACAGCCGGCGATGCTGTTGCCAGCGCCTAAATAGACAGGGACTGCTGCATAAACAAAATTGCCATTGAAATAGCGCAACACGTCGCCGGACTGAAGTCCGGGCGCTTGTTGAACGGGCTGAAGCCCGACCAGGGGGTGTGCAGAGGGGGCGAAGCCCCCTTTGACGGGGGATTTGGGGGTGTCCCCCACTACATTTCCCCCTTCTCCTCGCAGGAGAAGGGGGCCAGGGAGATGAGGTGGCAGCTAGACGGCAGGAGACAAGCTCCTGCCCTACGCTTGAAAGCAGGGAATGGAAAGACTCTGAGGAGCATGCCGACCGAAGCCGGTTTGGCGATAGGGAATATCATACCCCTTTCACTGTGAAAGAGTAGTAAAAACCTGATGCAGCACAGCAAACTGCGCTGTTCGAACCACACTTATTTGAGGGGTGACCTCTGAGATGGCAGTTGAGACCGCCAAACGACTGACACTTGACGACACGCTGGTCGTTGATTGCGACATACACGCCCACGAAACTCCAGAGGAGTTGGCGCCCTACACCGACCCCGAGTGGCGGCCGGCGATGGAGAACCTGAGCCGCGTCGCCCATCGCTACCTTGACCGGCCGGGCTTCGGCCCAAACACCGGCCCTCGATTGCTCGGCGCCGCGCTGCCGAATAACAGCCGCCAGCGCACGCAGATCGTCTGGAACGCCGAGCAGATGCGAAAAGAGCTTGATGAACTGTCAATTGATGTTGGTATCCTAATCCCCGACCATTTCTTGAGCATTGCCTCGCTGCCAAACGCATCTTACGCTGCCGCGCTGGCGCGGGCCTACCACCGTTGGCTCAAGGAGAAGTGGCTGAGCCAGGACAACGGCCTCTACGGGATGATTATCGCAATACCCCAGGACCCAGAAGAAGCGGCCCGTGAGATCGAGCGTTGGGCCGGTGACGAACGATTCGCCGGCGTCTATCTGCCAACCTGCAAGGTCTATCCGATGTGGGGCCATCGCAAGTATGACCCGATTTTCGAGGCCGCTGAGCGTCACAATCTGCCGGTCGAGATTCACTCGGTTGGTGGGTCTGGTTCGGCCTTTCCGTTTAACCTTGAACAGTTCTACACCGGCATTAGCAATCACACCGTTGCCCACATCGTGGCTATGATCTCCAATATCATGAACATGATGGAGACCGGCGTCCCGGTCCGCTACCCAAACCTGAGAGTCTGTATCGCCGAGTCAGGTCTCACTTGGGTGCCGTTCCTGCGGATGCGGCTGGACAAGGAGTTCGTCGAAAACCGGTACCAGTGGCCGCACTTCAACGACCGGCCCAGCAAATGGATCAGCAAGTTCTACTATGCGACCCAGCCGGTTGAGGAGCCGGAGAACCGTCAAGACCTCGTTGACATCATCCGTATCTACGATGGCGAGGATATTACCGTCTTTGCCTCTGACTGGCCGCATCATGACTTCGATCATCCGAGGATCGTATTTAATCTTCCCATCTCCGAACTGGCCAAGCGCAAGATAATGGGCGCCAATGCGCTCAAACTCATGCCAAAGATCAAGGTCCCGGTCAAATATCAGGATCACTACCGCCAGGGAGAGACGCTCTAATGGCCAATCAGCAGTCAGCAAATAGGAGTCAGCAGGAGGAGCGATCAGCCCACAAAAACGGCAACAATCCGCCGGCTCCTGCTCGGCGAGGGGAACACGTTGTCGCCCGTGTTGACGAGTTGAAGCCCGGTGACCGCAAGATAGTCACCGTCCGAGGCGTCCAGATCGGGCTATTTCGCGTTGGTGACGATTATTACGCCCTGCCAAACATCTGCTGGCATCAGTACGGCCCGGTCTGCACCGGCAAGGTTGGCAGCGCCATCATCGCCGATGCCAGCACCGGTTGGGAGCCTCAGTATTTTTATAACGGCGAGGTCTTGACCTGCCCCTGGCACGGACTTGAGTACCGGGTCACAACCGGCCAGTGCGTCGCCTATCCGAAAGTCCGACTGCGACAGTATCCGGTCAAGGTTGATGGCGACGAGATCAAGATTATTCTCTAGTTGGTATAACGTAATTGTTCAGATTCGAGGAGTTTTCGCAATCCTCACCGCCAGCCAAGGGGAGTGCAGAGGGTAGCCTTGGGCGACCTTCTGCCGGGGGGCTGGGGGTGTCCCCCAGCCAAATTCCCCCTCTCCCGCGGCGAGCGGGAGAGGGGATATAGGGGGTGAGGGTCGTCCGCGGGCCGAAGAAGGCGGATGGCCATTCGCCCCTACTAAACTGACGCCGGGGGCAAGCACGTCCACCGAAATCTGAACTGTTACGGTATAACGAGGGAACAGCTAAATTGGCAGCGACTATCTTACAAACACGACTTCGACCGGACTATCCGATCGTTGACGCTGACGTGCACATTCACGAAGACCCGCAAGACTTGGCCCTCTTTGCCGAAGGCACATTACGAATAGCCCTTGAAGCCCACAAGGCCCCCGAACGCTGGCTCGATACGCCAGGCTACTCGCCGCTGACCGTCTTCGAGCCGCCGCTGACCGACGACGTTGGTAAGGAGCCACACGTTATACGCAACGCCGTTCAGTTGCGGGCTGATCTTGACCAATTAGGGGTTGACGCGGCGATCATTTTCACTGGCCGGCTGTTGGGCACGGCTGTCCGCCAAGACACCGCTTACCCGGTCGCCATCGCGCGCGCCTACAACCGCTATCTGCGCGAGCGGTGGCTAGACCCAGCGAAAGGCATCTATGGGGCGATCATGGTCGCCGCGCAGGACCCTAAGGCGTCGGCAGGTGAGATCGAGCAGTACGCCGATGTCGAGGGTTTCGCTGCGGTCTATCTGCCGATGGCCGGCGTCTATCCGCTATGGGGCCACCGACAGTACGACCCGATCTACGCAGCGGCGCAAGCGGCCGGCCTGCCGGTTGTCCTGCACGGTTACACCATGGTGCACTCGGTGACGCCCTACCAGCTTGACTGGTTCGAGACCGCGCTGGCTAAGCAGACGCTATCGAAGCCCTTTGGTGCGATAGCGAACCTTGTCAGCATGGCCACGACCGGCACGCTGGCCCGCTTTCCTGACTTGAAGTTTGTGTTTGCCGAATGTGGGGTATCCTGGCTGCCGTTCGTGATGTGGCGACTTGACCATCAATACCGGTGGTTGCGCCACGAAGTCCCGTTCTATAAGGGAAAGCCGAGCGAGTACATTCGCCGGCAGGTTTACGTGACGAGTAATAGCCTTGAAGAACCAGATGATCCGCAAACCTTGGTGTCGCTTCTAGCCGGTATTGGCGCTCAGGATCGGCTGCTATTCTCCACCGACTGGCCGCACTACGACGCCGACCGTATCGAGCGCATATTGGACTCGCCAATGCCGGATGATTGGAAGCGCAAGATTCTTAGTGACAACGCCCGCAGCGT
>JBCLEL010000147.1:0-6051 GCA_038913435.1 Chloroflexota bacterium | reverse complement strand
CCGGGCGACGGTGCGGCAGAGGCCGGCGCCGTCAACCACTCTCATCACCTCAGCTACGTCCTTGTATGCCTCTGGCGCCTCTTCCGCCAAGAGACTGCGTTCCCGCGCTCGGACGTAGATGCCCTGCGACTCTAGCTTTTTCATCTGATCAACCTTGCCAAGCTCTTTCTTGGCGGCTGCGCGGCTCATGACCCGGCCAGCGCCATGACAGGTTGAGCCGAAAGACTGCTCCATTGCCTTTGCCGCGCCAACGGCGACGTAGGAATAGCGGCCCATATCCCCCGGCACCAGGACCGGCTGGCCGACGCTCTGGTACTCGGCAGGCAACTCAGCATGGCCGGCCGGAAAAGCCCTGGTTGCGCCCTTGCGGTGGACGCATAATTTGCGGTGCTTGCCTTCTACCGTGTGCTGCTCGATCTTGGCTATGTTGTGCGCCACGTCATATACGACGGCGATGCGTTCGCCGACCGGCTTACCGAACATCTCGCTGAACGTTTCACCTACCCAATGGGCAAGACACTGCCGGTTGGCGAAAGCGAAATTAGCAGCGCAGGCCATAGCAGCCAGGTAGCGCTGGGCCTCCGGCGAACTTAGAGGCGCGCAGGCCAGTTGTCGGTCTGGCAACTCAATCCCGTAGCGTTTGAGGCTGGAGTTCATCACCTGCAAGTAGTCCTGGCAGACCTGATGGCCGAATCCGCGCGAGCCAGTATGGATGAGCACGGTTATCTGGCCGAGCTTGCCTATGCCAAACGCCTGAGCGGCCTCCTGGTCGTAGATCTCGTCAACCTGCTGGACTTCCAGGAAATGATTGCCGGAACCGAGGGTTCCGAGCTGGTTTGCCCCGCGCTCGCGGGCGTGCGAACTGACCTGTTCCGGATCAGCGCCCGGCAAACAGCCGCCGGCCTCCAACCGGCCTAGATCGCCGGGTTGACCATAGCCGGCTTCGACCGCCCAGCCGGCGCCTTCGACCATCACCCGGCTTAGTTCAGCAGGCTTCAACTTAATCCGGCCTTCTCGTCCTACGCCGGCCGGGATTGCCCGGTACAGCGCATTGGCCAGATCAGGGGCACGTTTGGCAAGGTCAGCGGTGGTCAACGGTGTTGATAAAAGGCGCACGCCGCAATTGATGTCAAATCCGATTCCACCCGGCGAAACGACTCCCTCTTCCATATCGGTAGCGGCTACCCCGCCGATCGGAAAGCCATAGCCCCAATGGATGTCCGGCATGGCGATTGACCAGCCAACAATCCCCGGCAGGCAGGCAACATTTGCCACTTGCTCAAGTGATTTGTCGGCCTTGATGGACTCCAGCAATCTCTCGTCGGCAAAAACCAGGCCGGGCGCCCGCATCCCGGGGACCGCGCCAACCGGAATCTCCCAGCGGAATTCGTCGAGTCGCACAAGTTTCATAATTACACCCCAGCCCGATAAAAGCCCAACGAATGTCTATCGTGCACAGTGGCCACCGCCTGAGATTGCTTCGCTCCGCTCGCAATGACATTTCCTCGCTGCAACGGAGGAAGCAAATTCTCTTTTCACCGCAGAGGCGCAGAGTCACAGAGATCGATTGAAGTTTGATCGTCTCTGCGTCTCCGTGTCTCTGCGGTTCCTCGTCCTTTTTCAGAGCAACGCAGAAACATCCCTATACATCGAGTATAAACCTTGCCCGCCAATCTACGTCGTGTGTGACGCTGGCTTGGTGATAGGTGGCCGATTTGATTCCGATTTTGATCCGATGGTCGGCCACCTTTTCTCCCTTGCAAACGGCGGTAAGATGGACGCCGGCCGGCTCGACAACTCGACTGAGCGACACGTTGAACCGCGAGAACAGCCAGCCTCGCGCGTCGAATAGGAAGATCAGTTCATTCAACCAGTCAATCAGCAGCGCCGTCTCATCGGCGCTTACCAGCGCGACCTTTTCAGTTTCAGCAGGCTTTATTTGGTCGAAATCGGCGATCAGGTTGAACAGCGCCCGCCCGGCTTCCGCGTATAACCCTTCCAGCGAATCAGCCGTTACCTCTACGCCGATGTCGGCGGTATGCTCAAAATAATTAAAGGGACTCACCGCTAGCCTCATGGGTGGCAATGTCTAGACGCAGGCCGACCAGCCGTTGGCCGGGGCGGCTATCGAAAACCATTCGTTGAGCTACGAGCTGCAAGATTCCCCTTTGGCCCTCCATATCGTTCCAGATGCCCCACAGCCGTCGAACCATCAGATAAATGAATGCTAAACCAAATATGGTAACAGTGGGCTGGTTCCAGCCGGCCAGATATAGGTAGAACGGCATTATGAGAAAGATCAGGAAGATTGCAACTGCCATCTTTCTCATCGCGGCGCTCACCGCCAATAGCCCCATCATCGCCGCGACTGGCCAAAGGGCGAACCCACTCAGTGCGCCGATGGTAATGGCAACGCCGCGCCCGCCCGAAAACCGAAGCGTGACTGGCCAGCCGTAGCCGGCCATCGCCGCCAGGCCGACTAGCGCCACCTGCGCGTCACCTAGTCCTAGCTCTCGCGCGACCGCCACCGGCCCGGCCCCTTGCAGACAGTTAAACACAGCGACCAGGGCAGCCGGCGCCAGGCCAACGTTGCGATAGATGTTAGCAGCGCCGGGGTTGCCAGTGCCATATTGGCGAATGTCAATGCCGGCCCACCACCGACCTATCAAATAGCCAACCGGCGCCGACCCTATTAGATAGGCAGCTACTAGCAGAACTGGAAAATAGATTTCGATCACGGCAAGATTTTAGACTATCAGGGCTGCCATGTGCCGACCGAGGCCGAACGTATGAAGTAACCTCCCCCTGACCTGATGGTGAAAGATACCGTTTCAGCGCCGGCTAGATAGACCTTCCAGCGTCCATTTTCCCAACTTACCACCGCATTAGCCTGGATGGCTTGCGATCGCAACGCGGCCAGCAAAGTTGATGAATCGTAGCTCGGCCAACGTTCGTCGGCGCCGATCAGGGTCCAGCCAATGCCAATCGTCACAGCCTGGGCGGCCGGGCTGGCCTCGCTCAACAACCTCAGCGTTCCCGAGCTGGCCGAACGGACGAACACACCTTCGGCGCCGTTGATGGGAAAGTCGCTGCTGCTAGAACCCGAAGCATAGACCACCCACCGTCCACCAAACCAGCGCGCAATTTGACGCAGATCCAGGTTCTGGGCATTCGCCAGCGATTGAAGATCGGACGCTTTCAGCTCTCCGCCGCCACCGCCCGGTATTTGTACCAGTGTCCAACCAATGTTCAACTGGCGGTTGACATTGACCGGGCCCGAAGTTGGCGTTGGGGTGGCTGACGGCGTAGCGGTGCGGGTCAGAGTCATTGTCGGTGAACTGGTTGATGTGACAGTCGGGGTAGCGGTCGGAGTCGCGGTCAAGCCGGCTTGGAAATCAACTACCAGCCGGTACGCTTGCTCCTGCGACCCACCATAGTAGCTACGGACAGCCAGATACATAGCGCCCGTCGAGCTTGGAATGTAGCTGATCGTCTCATCACTGTTGCCGGCGCGCTCTGATAATGCGACAAGCGCGCCAGTTTGGTCATAGAGGTACAAATCGTAGTCCGTGCCGACGGGTATTTGGCTCAACCTGACATTTATTGTTTGGCCGCCGTTGGCAACAAACCAGAATAGGTCCACATCGCTTGGTGGGTAGATATAACCCGAATAGGCGACTCCGGGTGTTATCGGGCCATAGGCAGTCTCGGCAATGTCGTTTGGCTCGTACTGGTCCAGCCCTGGCAATGGCGTCAATGATGGTGTGGGAGTAGCGGTCACGGTCGGCGTTGACGTTGGCGTTGAACCTGGCGGCGGTGGAGCGAGGGCGAAGTTTGCGCCGCCATTGACGACCAACGCGAACGGTTGGGGGCCGAATGGCACGCTAATGCCGATGACGCCGATTGTGTACCAGCCATCAACCGGCGTATTCACATCCACCGATTCAGTGGTGTTGGTCCGGTCCGGCTGTGGCAAGCGATTAGCGTATATTCGCTGGCCGATTGGGTCGGTTACTACTAGGTCGAGGTCGTTGACCAGCTTCTTCGCCGCTATTAGCGATCCAGGATAATCGGTCCAGACTAGGACGATCCTCAACGGTTGATTCTGACCGCGCTGGACACGGTAGGTGATCGAGTCGCCCGTTTGCAGGCCGGCGCGATAGTCTATGTAATCTATCTGCGCCTGACCGATGTCGGTCAGGTCCACTCGGGGCCCCAGCCTTGGGCGTTAGTCGGTCGTTTAGCGGTCTCCTGGCTTGCGCCAACGCCATACTGGCCAGGGTAGAGGTCACGGGCAAGGCCGATCAGCGTGGCGCGGACCAACGCGGCTGACGGCTGATAGGAGCGTATCTTGTCAAAATACTCGCGCACCAGCGCCGAGGCGCCGGCCACCAGCGGCGTTGCCATCGAAGTGCCGCCGAGGTAGATGTGATTGCTGTCGTACACCCCCCAACCTATCCAGTTGGACAACGATGAGCGGGTAGAGACGATGTTCGTACCGGGGGCAACCAGATCCGGCTTGATGCGGCCATCGGTCGTTGGGCCACGGCTACTAAAGGCGGCCAGGCCGGAGGCGTTATTGGACACCAGATCGGAGTAAATCGGGCCGGTCGCGGTCGGATAGGCAGCCGGCCATGATGCCCCATAAGTCGCCTGCCTGCCACCACTGAGCCGCAGATTTTCGCTCGCGCCGACGGCGATCACGTTTTTGGCCTAGGCCGGCGCGATGACCGAGCCGGTGTCAATGACGCCATCGCGATTCTGGTCTGCGCCTTCATTGCCGGCGGCGAACAGGATGAGCATATCGGGGTGGTCCCAAGCAAACCTGTCGGCGTCTTGCGACGCTGATGTATATGCACCGGCAGTGCCGGCATAACCCCAGCTATTGGTGTGAATGCGAGCACCGTCGGCGTAAGGCTGTTCAAACAGAGTGTACAGGTTGAATGGCACGCGCAACCCGCCGGCGTCGTCAAGCAGAGATTGAAACACGATCTCAGCTTGGGGCGCAACGCCGGCCAACAGGCCCCCGGAACTGGCGCCGTTGCCCAGGGCGCTGCCGGCGACGTGGGTGCCATGCCCGTCGGTATCGCTCCAAACACCGGGCCGGCCGAGACCGTAGGCCCGCAGCAGACGACCCCGAAAATCCAGCTTTAACGTTGATTCGTTACCGCTATCCAACCCGGTATCGGCGATTGCGATGGTCTGCTTTGCCCCCAGTAGGCCAAAGGAGTGGGCGCTGGGCGCGCCCATGATCCCGCCGGCTGCGTCGTTTAGCAGGCGCGGCTGGTACTCCGGCTCAATCCATTCGACTGATGGATCATCGGCCACGGCAGCTATCACGGCGCTGTCCAGGCGCGCTCGGAACGAACGGCTTCCTGGAGATGGGGGCTGCCGGACAATGCCGCCGGCGGCGTTGACTGCGGTGATAACGGCTGTCAAGTCGTTTTCGGTGAAAGCGGTGATGACCACGTCGGTCGGACCGGTGCGGCCGGCTAGTTGCGGCTCGATTCGGCTACTGCCTGGTACGACACCAATGATGTGAGCCGGCCCGTCGGCTAGCTCGGCGGTTGATCGCACTGGCCTAGCTAGCACCAGCCACCCATCATCAGCCAGATAACCTAATAGCCGGTGTCCGGTCCGCAAGCGCTGTCGCACCAGGTTGCTGTCCGGCCGGTCGTCGAACCGCACGACCAGAATTTCACCTCGTCCGGCCTGGGCGCTAGCCGGCCCTAGCCGGTAGGGTTGGATCGCGCCGGCCCGCAACTGTGGTGGTTCGTCGGCGGCGCCGGCTGGTGCTTTGATTGCAGTCAGAAGTAAAACTATGAGGAGGAGGAAGACACCGGCAATCCTGGGAATTAGGGCTGACTTGAGTAGTCTCAATTTTTAGCGATAGACCTGATAGTTTTGACACTAAGAATAACAGGCCGGCCGCCATTTCTGCTGTGAAGCTATACACAACGCGACGACGGGTTTGTTGGGGTGTGACAAGTTTTGTTGGTGTTTTGATTATGAGGCAATGGGACGGCCCGAAGCCTGATGAGTGCAGTTGGT
>JBCLEL010000146.1:0-6195 GCA_038913435.1 Chloroflexota bacterium | reverse complement strand
CCCTTTTCACGGTGAAAGAGTATGAGTCAGGCAACGATCTTAGAGATTGGAATCTCCAGGATGTCTTCCGCGCCACGTTTCTTCAGCTCTGGGATCAACAGGTTGATCTCAGACCTCATCGCGACCGTCTCGACCGCGTAGTACTCGCCGCCGAACAAGCTGGACACCGTCGGTGACTTCATCGCCGGCAGAATCTTAATCACGTCGTTCAACCGCTCTGCGCTGACGTTGAGCTTGATGAGGACCTTGCCCCTGGCCGCCAGTACGCCGCCCAACAGCGTATTGATTTCCTCTATCGCCTGGCGCTTGGCTTCATCTGCCCAGGACTCTTTATTGACTATCAGTTTGGTCGTTGAGGTGAAGACAGTGGCGATAATCCGCATACCGTTCGCGACTAAGGTCCGGTCGGTTTCGGTAAGCTCGACAATAGCATCGGCAATCTGCGGGACCTTCGCCTCAGTCGCACCGTATGACAACAACACTTGAGCTGGCACACCGATGCGTTGAAAGTAATCCTTAGTTATATTCGGGTACTCGGTCGAGACGCGCAAGTTTGCCGGCAGGTCCGCTACGCTGTGAATCTCGCTCTCTTGACTCACTGCTAGCACCAGTTTGATCGGCGCGCCAACCCCTTGTTTGTTGTAGGCGAGGTCCATCACTTCAACCACGTCTGCGCCGGTTTCAGCGATCCAGTCTTGTCCCGTGATGCCCAGATCGAAGTAGCCTTGTTGGACATAGAGACCTATCTCTTGCGGACGCAGTATCTTCACCTTGCCGATGCGCGGATCGTTAATTTTCGCGTTGTACTCGCGCTCGCTGCCGCGAATGACCGGCAGGTCGGCGTCTTCAAACAAACGCAATGTCTGTTGTTCGAGGCTGCCCTTTGGCAGCACCAGGTCAATCACTCACAACCTCACGGAAGAAACAAGATTCGGCGCCGGTGTGGCAGGTCGGCCCGTGGGGCGCGGCCTGGATCAGCACAGTATCATCGTCACAATCCACCCAAACCTTTTTCACTTCGAGAAAGTGACCAGATGTCTCGCCTTTCGTCCACAACGTCTGGCGAGTGCGGCTCCAAAAGGTGACTATTCCGGTGTCGCAGGTCTTCTTCCAGGCTTCTTCGTTCATAAAGCCAACCATCAGCACTCGACCATCGTGGACGCTCTGCACTACGGCCGGCACTAAGCCGTCCAGCTTAGAAAAATCCAGATTGACCTGTTCAGTCTTTAGCATGGGAATCCTTGACCCATTAGTTGGGCACTAATGTGAATGACTCACGAAGCCCTTTAATTAGACGGAATCTTGCTTTCTTGGTTTCCGTCCTCTTTTCGTTCGACTACAGCGTTTAGCTTTACTGGACGCATTGAACTTGGCAAGCTGCTCATCGTTCCTCCTCCTTGGAGCTATTCAGAGTGGCCTTCACGGCCTCCTCAAACTCAGTCATAGGTGTCTAGTTGACCTTAGCTACATGAGCTGATTTCTTGGGCACGGTGCTTCCTCAGGAAAACCCTAGCATAACCATAGAAGTCGCCTTCCAATGCTTCCAGCGTGTCATGTTCTATATCCTCAAGGCTACCGAGCTTGCTCGTCCATCGACCAGACTCCAATTGTAAAGCAGCATGCTGAGGGCCACCGTCATTCACATAAATCGCCACTTTCTTGTATTCTTCCTCAATCGTTCCATCGCTGCATTCTTGATAACCAGCATCGAGGAAGAGATTCTTTAGAGCCTGCAACTCATCGTCTCCTTGAATCTCGATGGGCCAGACATATCCAGGAGGGGGTGGATGTCCCGGCCAAAGTCTCCGATCGTCGACCTGATATGCCCACGAAATGCAGTTATACACGCGTGATCGCCAGCTAGTCACACGATGGTTGCTGTCGGTAAGCTTTGGCCAGTCCTGGCTGAAGTCGGTAGGAACAGGATCTCCATTGACGGGGCTATAGAATGTAGCCGTGTTCTCGACCCCAGTTCAGCCATGCTGCATCCATTCGCGTTGTATACCCTTCGTGTTCAGGCCGAACCGGATTCGCATCAGTAAGAACTCTTAGTGCCAGATACCAGTCGCCGCCGCGCTCTTGGAGGTCTCGCAGGATTAGTGGGATAGCGGCTTGCCCTAACGCTATGATTTTCAGATATGCCTCGTTGCTCGTGATCTTTGTTGGCGAGGACAGAGCATCTGTCTCTTCGTGCCATTTATCTGCAAGGCTACCAAATGCCTTCTCTATCGGCTCTCCTGGCCGCGTTAATACTCGTAGCTGATTCTTACAGACTTCAAGCTCGGCCATGATTTCTCTCAACATTTCGGCATGCTGGCTCAACTTCGTCTCATGATGGTTTAGCCGAACCAGAACTGTCGTCATTGCTGCAGGTTGTTCGACATTGTACACATAAGCACCAGGAAACACAGCGAAACCATGTCCCTTATGCTGCGCCTTTTCAACACGGAAAGTCCATCCCTCCAGCATTGGTTTCGAGTGATCGTGGTGCTCTTCTTGTGATTCGTTTCGCTTCGCGATGACCAAATCCAGTGTCACCGTTCGCCTCCTTTCACGTTAAGCACTTCCCTTACGAGTGTTTCGCCATGTTCGACGGCTGCTCCTAGCATATGCGGGTTCGCTGCGTGTTCCAGCTTGAAGCCTGCTGCTACGTGAATCCTCTTTGCATCGGTTATAAGATCAATAATAACCCAGGCTGATCCATCAGGATTGGCTATTCTAATTCCCGTGACCGAAGTCAATTCACTAGACGAAGCGACAGGAAAACTAAACGGCAATCGCATTAGCGGCTCCGCCTCCTCCACCGAAAAGAGCCAAGCGACATTGCAGTCAAAGCTAGCTTGCAGTGATTCAGATTCCATTGAGGCCAGCGCTTGCGTAAGTTCTCGAAGTTTTGCCTCGTCACGCAACAGCTTCGATGCGGTGCGAAATCCCCTAGCATCTATGGTCACTGATAGGAATTGGTCCTCAGATTTCTTATCTAAATAAACGGCAAGGTGAAGCTCGACAATAAGGAAACCCCGACCGGCGGGCTTTGCCCATCTAAGATATTTCCCCTTTTGGTTTAACCGCCCCCGTCCTATTCCGTGAAGGGCCTGTTCTAATCTGTCAATTTGCGCTGGAGTACAGTCAACATGACCATGCATACTGACTAGCGCTATGTGCGAATTCTCACTTGGTGTAAATATAGTTTCCATAATGTTTATCGCCAACACATTTTCGTCGAGTGGGGCTCCCTTGGTGTCGTCGTCAAAGTCATAGCTGGCTCATAGGTGCCAGTAAGCTCGCCATAAGTCAACGACGCCCTACTATAGAACGCACAGCCTCACAGCTGATGGCTGAATGTCTTACCGGCCGGCTATTTCTAGTTGCTTGACGCCGGGCCGGCTTTTTCAGAGGGCGGCTGCGGCTTGTCATCCATTGGCTTTGGCTCGGTTCCACTGCGGTATTCATCTACCATACGTCGAGCTTCACCGATCAGAGCATTGAGCCGCTCCTGGACCTCGGACAACCGCTGGTCAAGCTGCTGATCGCCGGCCGACCTTTGATACCAGCTAGCAGCTAGGGCACCCAGCGCAAATCCCAGCAAAAATCTAAACATTGTTACAATCCTCACCCGGCCGTCTGACCTGGCATTCCTGGGCGGTTAGATCGGTCAGAGGCCCATCACTTTGATCAATTCGCGGACCGCGCCGGCTGATCGCTGCAGCGCTGCTTTCTCCTCATCGTTCAACGGTATCTCGATGACTTGCTCGACACCGCCAGCGCCCAGTTTTACTGGCACGCCAACGAAGAGGCCCTGGATGCCGTACTCGCCTTCCAGCAACGCCGCCGCCGGCAGGATTCGCTTCTTATCCAAAAGTATAGCATCAACCATCTGCGCGATGGCAGCCGATGGCGCATAGTAGGCGCTGCCGGTCTTCAGATGGCGGACGATCTCCTCGCCGCCACGCCTGGTCCGGTCGACGATCTCGACCAACCGCTCCTTGCCGATCAGCTCGGTCACTGGTACGCCGCCGACCGTCGCGTAGCGCGGCAACGGCACCATCGTATCGCCATGGCCGCCCAGGACGATGGCTTGGACATCTTCAACTGATACGTTCAGCTCCAGAGCCAGAAACGTGCGGAAGCGAGCGGTGTCCAGCACGCCGGCCATGCCAACTACTCGGTTCTTGGGAAATTTGCTCATGGTGTAGGCTAGCTGCACCATCGCGTCAAGTGGGTTTGAAACGACCAGCAGTATGGTATTTGGCGAGTATTTGATCGCCTGCTCGGTCACGCCCTGGACGATCTTCTGATTCGTGAATAGTAGATCGTCGCGGGACATTCCCGGCTTGCGAGCGACGCCGGAGGTGATGACTACCAGGTCAGAGCCGGCTGTTTCTTCGTAGCCGTTTGATCCGATAATGTTTGTGTCGTAACCGACAACCGGGCCGGCTTCCAACATGTCGAGCGCCTTACCCTGCGGCAAGCCTTCAACGATGTCAACCAGCACAACGTCCGCGTAATCGCGCTCGGCTAGCCGCTGAGCAGTGGTGGCGCCAACGTTGCCGGCGCCGACGATAGTGATTTTTTTCCTCATTTTGGGACTCCTGTATCAATTCTATTTATGGAGGCTATCTCAAGATTTATCGCCGAGTGCGCAGAGGATGCGGGAGTAGGGGCGTATCCGCCAAGCCCCTATCATTATTTGACAACGTACAAAAAGCGCGTCGCAAGTGCCAAGTTGGCGAACCTCATCCCCCTGACCCCCTTCTCCTGCCAGGAGAAGGGGGAATTAGCTGGTGGGGGACACCCCCAGCCCCCCGTCAAAGGGGGCTGGCGCCCCTCTGCACTCCCCCTCGCTGGCCTTTAGGCCTTTTCCAAGCGCCCGGACTTCAGTCCGGCGACGTGGCTATTCCAATGGCAGTTTTATTTATGCAGCAGTCTCGTAAATTCTCAGTGGTTTAACTCATCAGACCATCGCCTGAATGATCGCGTCGGCCATCTGCGAGGTGCCAACGGCCGTTGGGTCGTCACGGTTGGGCTTCATGTCATAGGTTACGTACTTGCCCTCGGCTATGACGTTCGAAATGGCACGCTCCATCCGGTCAGCCGCTTCCCGCTCGCCCAGATGACGCAGCATGAGAACCGCCGACAACATCTGCGCGGTGGGATTTACCTTGTTCTGACCGGCGTATTTTGGCGCGGAACCGTGCGTCGGCTCAAAGACGGCCGTTTCAGCGCCAATATTAGCGCCCGGCGCTACTCCCAAACCACCAACCAGCCCGGCTGCCAAGTCAGATATTATGTCACCATAGAGGTTTGGCAACACCAGCACGTCGTACAGCTCAGGCTTCTGCACCAACTGCTGGGCCATGTTGTCAACGATACGGTCCTCATACTCGATGTCGGGGTAGTCGCGGGCGATCTCGCCGGCCGTTGCCAGAAAAAGCCCATCGCTGTACTTCATAATGTTAGCTTTATGGACAGCCGTCACCTTCTTGCGGCCATTGGCGCGGGCGTATTCAAAGGCGAACTTGACGATCCGGCGCGTAGCCGCTGTCGAGATGCTCTTGATCGAGATGCCGGCGTCATCTAGCGGTAAGGACGACTTGGCTAGCTGGTTGATCTTGGCTATGATCTCACGAGTCTCCGGCTTGCCGCGCTCAAACTCGACGCCGGCGTACAAGTCCTCGGTGTTTTCCCGCACGATAATCAGGTCTATGTTGTCATACTTGGAACGAACGCCGTGGTACGACTTGCAAGGGCGTAGGCAGGCGTAGAGGTCTAGCTCCTTGCGTAGGGCGACGTTGACGCTGCGAAAGCCACGGCCAACTGGCGTGGTGATTGGCCCCTTGATCGCCACCTTGTTCTTCCGAATCGAATCAAGCACGTGCTTAGGCAAGGGCGTCCCATACTTCTCAAGGACATCATTGCCGGCCTGCTGGAAGTCCCAGTCGAACTTGACGCCGGTCGCCTCCAGAACGCGCCTCGTCGCCTGGCTGATCTCCGGTCCGACCCCGTCGCCTGGTATAAACGTGACCCGATGGGCCATCTGTGTACTCCTTGTACCTTCGTTCCTTGATGAACCTAGTGCATAATCGGACGACATTTTCGCGAATACCGTTTCAAGTAGGGGCGACCGGCCGGTCGCCCCTACCGGTTGCCCTGATCCTTCACGAGTGAAGGACACCTTATCCCCTGACCCCTTCT
>JBCLEL010000145.1:0-6202 GCA_038913435.1 Chloroflexota bacterium | reverse complement strand
TACGCTTTGGCGGATGCCGACAAAGCCTACATTGCCGGCAAGGCTGCCATGTACACCAGGTCGTCGGGGTACGTGATCTCCCTGGAAACCGAGGCCCCGGACATCCTGAGCAAGACCGGAGTAATGCCGCCGCCGATGAAGAAGGAGAGGGGCAGCTATATGGGTGCCCCTGGCATGGTGGTGTACAAGCATCCGGAGGTGGAGCGGGCGAAGCGCTTCACCGCCTTCTTCATGCGCAAGGAGAACCTCATCCCCTACTGCTTGTCGGTGCCCACGGGAGCGCTGCCAGCGTTGAGAGCGGTGGCCGACGACCCAGCCTATCTAGGCGCGCCGGCGCTGGCCAAGTACAAGACGTACCTCGAAGTCGCGGTCAAGACGCTGCCCACCGCCTATTCTTCGGCGCAACGCTATGGCAGCAGCCCAAAGGTGGGGGCCGTCTTGTCCAAGCAGGTGTTGGAAAACACGTTGGGGAAGATCCTCATCAAGAACATGCCGGCCGCGCAGGCTGTGGCGGAGGGCGAAAAGGAGATCCTGGACGCAATCAAGTAGGAAGCGCGCAGGATCGTTCGCCTGTCGTGTCAAGGCCGCCCCCGCACACCCGTGGGGGCGGCCTTGACCCCAGCTTACGGTGGTTTTCAGCAAAGCTGGGTCAGCGTCACGATAGCTGGGGCGAATACAAGATTCGCCCCAGCCTGATGCAACAATTGTGCGAACCGCTGTAAGCGTTGTAGAACTCCTGGCACAGTGGAAAGGCGGCCTACGGACTGTCCTGCTGTGTCCTGGGTACTTCCAGCCAATCTCTGGCGGTGACTTGCGGAGTAAGGAGTCCTTAATGCAGACGAGTGCTTTCAGGGCATCCGTGTCCAGGTTGCGATGGAGTCGGTTCGCCCAAGAAAGGCTGCTTGGGATCGCCCTGGTGGCCCCTGCGCTGGCGCTGATCTTCGGCCTGGTGCTCTATCCGTTTGCCTACAGCGTGCTACTCAGCTTTCAGAGCTACGATCTTCAGCGGGGGCTTACCGGGTGGATCGGGCTGGCGAGCTACGAACGCATCATTATCAGCGTCGATTACCAGTCTGCATTGTGGGCGAGCGTTATCTGGACGGTCGGGTCGATCAGCGGGCAGGTGGTGGCAGGATTGGCCATAGCCCATCTGCTGAACATGCCCCTTCGGGGCCAGGGGTTGGCTCGGAGCTTGATTATTCTGCCCTGGGCTGTTTCCGGTCTAGTGGTGGCCTTCATCTGGCGCTGGCTGCTGAACGACGTCTACGGCCTAGTAAACTACGCGCTGGTGTCGGCGCACGTGATACAGCAACCCATCACCTTCTTCGGCACGCCGACCATGGCCATGAGTGCCCTCGTCGTGGTGAACATTTGGCGTGGTATCCCATTTATGGCACTGGTGTTTCTTGGCGGCTTGCAGACGATTCCCCACGAGCGATACGAGGCGGCAAAGGTAGATGGCGCCAACTGGTGGCAAGAGTTCGTGCATATCACGCTGCCTGGCCTACGACACGTCATCATAGTGGTGGTCGTGCTAAGGACGATCTGGGTGTTCAACTGGTTTGATCTGCCGTGGCTTCTTACGGGCGGCGGCCCGCTCAAGAGTACGCAGACGCTTCCCCTCCTAGCCTACACTACCGCCTTCCGCGCGTCGCAGTTTAGCCAGGCGGCCGCGATCAGCGTTACAATGTTTCTAGTTCTGCTCCTGTTTGTGATCGTCTTTTTCCGAGTCGTAAGGGAGGAGGAAGGCGAATGAGACCGCGAGTCGTCGTCGGCATTGTGGCGCGATACTCTCTTATCGTGTTCGTCGTGGCTGCCATGCTGCTGCCGTTCTATTGGATGGCCGCCTCGTCCCTTAAGCAGCCCGCCGAGCTGTTCGCCTGGCCACCCCGGCTCGTGCCGTCGAGCCTTTCTCTGGCCTTCTACGAGAAGATTTGGCGCGCCACCCTGTTCCAACAGCACGCCGTCAATAGCCTCGTAATCGCCCTGACCACGACTGCCGTGTCGCTGGTCATCGGCACCCTGGGCGCCTATAGCCTGAGCCGATTTCGCTATCCTGGTCGGCGCTTAGTGGGACGCTTAGTGCTGTTCAGCTATATGTTCCCCAGCATCCTACTGGTTATCCCGCTTTTCATCCTTATGAAGCACCTGAATCTCATCAACACGCACGTCGGTCTGGTGGTCGCCTACACGACCTTTCTGCTGCCGTTTATCCTCTGGCTGCTGAAAGGGTTCTTTGATACTCTGCCGATCGACATAGAGGAGGCCGCCATGGTGGATGGTTGCGGCCGCCTGGAGGCGTTGTACCATATTGTCTTGCCTTTGGCCTCGCCGGGTGTCGCCGCGGCCGCTATGGTGGCCTTCCTGTCGGCCTGGAACGAATACCTTTTAGCCGCGGTGTTCAAATCATGGACGACAGGCTAAAGACCCTGCCCGTGGGCATCGCCAGCTACGTCACGGGGGAGTACGTATTGTGGGGCGAGATGCTCGCTGCGACCACCCTTGTCAGTATACCTGTCTTCCTTTTTGCGAGCGCTACTCAGAAGTACCTGGTGTCGGGCCTGACGGCCGGAGCAGTCAAAGGGTAGACTCCAATGAAATTTGTTGGGAGTCGGAAGAAATCACTGAACGGAGGCCTGTGAATGGGACCTACTTATGAGCGACTCGGCTACAAGCGGATGATCCTGGACTTGCACTTCGCTCCCTTTCTTCCAGATACCCTGGCCGACGTTAGCGCCGAGGAGATCGTGGCACGCATGACCAGTGTTGGCATCAACTCGCTTCTTCACTTCAATCGGGATCACTGGGGCCAGCTTTACACCAAAGGACAGACTGGCCCGCACCACCCCAACGTGCCTTACGACCTCTTTGGCCAGGTGTTGGCCGGGCTGACGCGCCACAACATTCGCACAATCGCCTATCTCTCAGTCGGGTGGGATGAGCACTGCGCTCGCAGTTTCCCGGAGTGGACGATGCGCACGGTAAAGGGGACTCCCGTGCAGCGTAACATCTGGGAAGAAGGACAAGTACGTGCCCAATGGACGTACCTGTGTCTGAACTCGCCCTATCGTAACTACTTGTTCGCCCACACCGAGGAGTTGATCGCGACTTACGATTTTCCGGCCCTCTGGGTGGACATCCTCGTAATCCCGCGCGGCAACCCCTGCTACTGCAAGTACTGCCGCAAGCTCTGGCAGGCCCGTTACGGCGTTCCTATCCCAGAGAAGATGGCGCCGCCCGATGAAGCGCGCTGGCTGGAGTTTTACTCCGACGCCGTGAACGACATCTATGGCGAGATCAAGCAGATCATCAAGCGTTCGGGTAAGGATATCGTTACCACACACAACTGGGGCCAGCCGTACGACCACGACGACTTCGTAATCACCGAGACAGAGGCCGGCGGGAGGGACTTCTTCCGCCCCAGCCGAGTGGCCAAGTACTGGCGAGCCTTCGCAGCGGGACGCGAGACGGAGACGGTGGGCTACCGCTTCAACTCGGGCTGGGACTTCACCATCAAGCCTACACCCCAGCTAAAGTGGGAAGTTGCCACGAACATAGCGCACAATTGCGCCATGACCTTCGTCGATCAGCCCTATGCCCGCGGCCAGCTGGAACCCAAGGTCTACGAGGCGCTAGCCCAGGCATTCAAGGTTGCCGATGAGTTGATCCCTCATATTCGCGGATCTGAACCCTACGCTGAGGTGGCATTACTTGGTAGCGACTGGAGCGCCCACCTGGAACCGAAAACCGAGACCGACTTCGCTGGCGTTTATCGTATGCTCACCGAGGCTCACATCCCCTTCGACGTAGTCGCGGATATCCACGTGCTCGACACAGATCTCGCGCACTACCAGGCTATCCTGGTGAGTAACACTGTCCATATGTCCCCTGAGGTTGTGAAGGCTCTACGGTCCTACGTCAAGGCGGGTGGTACTCTGCTCTTTACCAATCGCTCAGGAACGTTGGACCTGCGCGCGCAGCCACTGGAGCAGCCATCATTCGGTTTTCTTTCCATCACCGACGAGTGTCCATATCTCGTCAGCTTCGTCAAACCCACGATCCCGCTTCAAGATACCTACCTGCGCGTGACCGAGACTGTCTGGTTCCGGGCGGCCGACGACGCCGACGTGCGAGCAACTGCCACCGATCCCGCCATGGAGACGACATCTGAACACTGGATCACCCACAACGTCATGCCCGGCCGCGATAGCGCCCGGCCGGCGGCGGCGGTCGGGCGCTTTGGAGAGGGCTATTACATATACGTCGCTCCCCGCCTTTTCTCGGAGTACATAGTGCAGGGCCACCCGTCCATCGGTGAGTTCGTGCTGGCGTTACTCAGTGAACATTACCGACCAGGTGTATGGCTGGAAGGGCCACGCGTGGTCGAGGCGGTGTACCAGCGCCAGGGTGACGATCTAGTGGTGACCTTGATCAATGGCATCGCCGACAAACCTAGCTCAGGCGGCAACCGGCCATATAGCGAGCGGGGTTGGGTAAATATCACCGAGGTGGTGCCCATCCACGACCTGCGGATACACGTTGTTGGACGACACAATCTGGCCGCGACCGATCTGATGGGCCAATCACTCCCAGTGCGCGTGGCCGGGGATGAGACCATCATTGAGATCCCCCGCCTGGATGCTTACGCTCTGGCGCGCTTCCGGTCGCCGGCGTAAACTTGCTGCATTAGGATGATGAAGGAGGACAGGTCCATGACCATCGCGCCGACAATGGGATTTAAGCCGCTGGCCGGCATCGCCAATTACGATGAGGCGATGCGGATGAGTCATGGCGTAAAGAAAAACTCGGAGCTACTCCAAAGGTATCTATTCTTGGAAACCCAGTTGAACCGAGTCATGGTGGCGCACCTGACCGGCGTGCCGGAATGGGAGATGAAGCAGGCGTTCAGCCTGCACCAATGGCAGGACGCCGAGCATAGTCTCTGGTTGCGCGAGCGGGTCAAGAACATGCGCTTCCCGGCGCCTAACCTGGACAAGACGCCGGATCCGAGGTTGGGGGCGTTCGCCGAGGAGCTGATCCGTTCCGAGGGCACCTTGGAGCTGGTGGTTGGCATCTACCAGGTGGCAAAGGCGGCGCTTTTGGCCGCCTACAAGCATCATCTTGAAATGACTAACCCGGTTGCCGACTACACGACTGTGCGCTGGCTGAGGTTCATCATCCAAGAAGAGGAAGAGCAGATAGATTGGGGTAAGGTTGCCTTCGATGTTGTCATCAAATCAAGCGAGGACCGTAGGCGGGCGCAAGCCTGGGCCGACCATTTGAACGCCTACCTGGCGGCGGCCGGCGGGGTGAGCGGCGAGAACGAGGCGCCGGCGAGTGAATTGCCGCCGGCCCGAGCGACGAAGCCATTCGAGCCGGAGCGAACGCCCGCGCGTGACTCACGATTCCCGCTGTTGATGCATTACCGCGGTCCTCAGCCGAAGCCGGAAGCGGATGCCCACGAGATGAACGCCTGGACGGTCTATAAGCTCCTGACCGAGATGCACGCGCCGGAGATGTTGGCGCTGTATTCCTATGACGTAAAGGACATGCCCTGGGAGTTCTATCGCGACGTCGGCCGGCACCTGTGGGACGAGTGCCGGCACTCGATGATGGGGCAGGTCGCCTTTGAGCGCGATGGACTAGATTGGACCAAGGTAGCCCACGACATCGGCTTTGCTCTCTTCTCAAACACCGAGATGACGCCGGAAGAACGGTATGTGCTGCTGGTTGCCATCGAACAAAGGTTGATGGCCCCGACCGGCAAGGCCACCCAGTACGGCTACGCCGTTGGCTCTGGCGACGAGTTTTCCCGGCAGTGCAATGACTATGACTGGGCCGATGAGGTGCTTCACGTCCAGATTGGCAGAAAGTGGCTGCGAGAGCAATTTCCCGATATGAAGCAGCTTATGGAGCAAGGTCTAGTCGTCCGCGACAAGCTGCGCCAACTCGTTGAAGACAACATGCACATGGCGGCCGACCCACGCTGGTGGGATAGCTGGTACGCGAGACTCCGTGAAAAACAAGGTCTGCCTCCTAAGAGCAACGGCAACTCCACCGAGTCAGTGGTTACCAAGCTGGACATAAACGCTGTATCGGGTGGTTGACCACGCCTGCGGGTTTGCCAGATTCGGCCTAAGCGTCACCCCCGTTCAACTACAGCGCCGAGCGTCCTTCGGCTGAAGGATCGAGCCTAATGCAT
>JBCLEL010000144.1:0-6217 GCA_038913435.1 Chloroflexota bacterium | reverse complement strand
TGATGTTAAGATTTCGTTCGTTACTGGCCTTTACAATGGATTTGCTCGTTCTCGGAAAAATCTTTGAGGAGAGTTCACTATGCGCTGGGAAGAACTGTCTGGCGAGGAATTTGAGGCGGCGGTAGAAAAATGCAAGGGGGTGTGTCTTCTACCGATCGGAGTCTTGGAGTATCACGGCGCCCATTTACCGCTGGGCACCGACATGATCCGCGCCCACCGCATGGCCTGCGATGTAGCGAAGGTTGAGCCGGCTATCGTATTCCCCGTCCTTCCATTCACGATGAACACCGAGTGCAAGATCTACCCCGGCGGCGTCGTGACGCGCGAAGCCGTGATGTTTGATCTCCTAGAGAACATCTGCGATGAGATAGCCCGCAACGGACTCCATAAGATCGTCATGTTTAGCGGTCACGGCGGCAACAAGTGGTTCCTACCCATGTTTGTCCAGTCAATGTTGGACAAGAATAAGGACTTCATTCCGTATTACCTGAACAATCGCGGGGTGGACCCGCAGGCGGTCGGCGGCTACATGGACTTCGAGGTCTTCAGTTCAACCTTCGAGACCGAGGTGTACGGCCACGCCGACGAGTGGGAAACGAGCGAGATTCTCTATCTTCAGCCTGAGCTAGTCCATCTGGAAACAGTTGGCGACCGTGAGTGGCCGGCCGAGGACCGACTGGCCCATCTGCCGCACAGCTACACGCCGATGGACTGGTTCTCGCGGCAGCCGGACCTGACGCGCGGCAAGCCCGGGCCGGCCACCGCCGAAAAAGGGCGTATCTTCTGGCAACATCAAGTGGAGAGTTTAGCGGCTATTGTCAAGGCAATCAAAGAGGATACAGCTGCGGAGCGACTCTACCGCGAGTACAACCGCCGGATATATAGGCAATAATCCGGGCGGCGCTTAATCAGCTCATTCATCGCAGTTTCAACCTGCCGGCGGGTCGCGTCGAAGTCGCCGGAGTTGTCAATGACGACATCGGCATGACGGGTCTTCGCCTCCGGCGGCCCCTGGGCGTCAAGCCGGCGGGCTGCCTCCTCCTCCGAAAATCCGCGGGCGGCCATCAAACGGGCGATCTGCTGGTCACGACTGGCAATGACAACCCATACGATGTCGCAATACTTCGCGCCGCCGGCCTCGATCAGCTTGATCGCCTCGATGACCAGGACCGGCGCATCGCTCTCGGCTATCAACTGTTGGAGTTGTTCGTTGACGTGAGGATGGACCAGTTGGTCTAGCTTAGCCAACTGAGCCGGATCGTCGAAGACGATGGCGCCCAGTTTGCGCCGATCAATCGTTCCATCCGACGAAAGGAGGTCCGGCCCGAAGTCAGCGACGACCGCCTGGTAAGCCGGCTGACCGGGGCCTATCAGCTCGCGGGCTACCAGGTCGGCGTCAATGATCTGACAGCCCAACTCGGCAAGCATCTTAGCAACGACGCTTTTACCGGCGGCGATGGTGCCGGTCAGGCCGATCACCAGTGGCCGGGGCTTTTCGCTTCTCTTGTCAGATGATCGTTCCATTGCCCCCTGCCATAAGAGTACAAGTCATCTCAAAAACAGCGCCCAAGTTGGATAATTCGGACGAGATTGCTTCGGCTCTCCCAAGTCGAGCCTCGCAATCATCACATGCCGCTTGGCAGCGGCGCCACGAAAGATGAAAATGCTGGCTGGTAGGGGCAACCCCCTGTGGTTGCCCAACCATGACCGACGGCCACGCGAACAGGGCAGGCACAGGGGCCTGCCCCTACGGGGTAGGCCGGCAAGATTCGTTTTTAGAGCAATGACAAACATACAGTCATTGCGAGCGAAGCGAAGCAATCTACGCGACCCGTAAATATACAGTACGTCAATTTTGATAGGACTTGTAATAAAAAGGCCCTCGCACTTAGGCGAGGGCCTTAGTTAGAGCCAACGAAGTTGGTCTAGTATTCCGGCGGCATGCCCTGGTGCGCCGACGACGGCGGCTCAGGGATGTCGGTGACCAGCGCCTCGGTTGTCAGAATCATTCCCGCAATCGAGACGGCGTTCTCGACGGCCGAGCGAACGACCTTGGCCGGGTCAATGATGCCACGCTGGGTCAGATCGGCGTAGTCATTCATCATCACGTCGTAGCCCCAGTTGGTATTCTTCTTGTCCTTGTGCATCCGGCGGATCGTCTCAACCACGACCGAGCCTTCCACGCCAGCGTTTTCCACCAGTTGGCGCATCGGCTCTTCCAGCGCCCGCCGTAGAATGGCAATGCCGGTGGCGGCGTCACCATCCAGCTTCACGCTGTCCAGGGACTTCGCCGCATTGATAAGGGCAACCCCACCGCCGGGGACGACGCCTTCTTCTACTGCCGCGCGGGTAGCGGATAGCGCGTCCTCGACCCGGTGCTTCTTCTCTTTCAACTCGGTCTCGGTGCCGGCGCCGACCTTGATTAGCCCGACGCCGCCGGCTAGCTTGGCCAGCCGCTCTTGGAGCTTTTCGCGGTCATAATCGGAGGTCGTCTCATCAACCTGCGCCTTGATCGCCTTGATCCGGCTCTGAATCAGGTCGTCGCTGCCGGCGCCTTCGATGATCGTAGTGTCATCCTTGGTCGAGACAACGCGGCGGGCGCGGCCCAGGTCCTCGACGGTTGCCGAGTCAATCTTGCGGCCGGCGTCTTCTGAGATAACCCTAGCGCCGGTGAGGATAGCTATGTCTTCCAGTAGCGCCTTGCGGCGGTCACCAAAGCCGGGCGCCTTGATCGCAAGCGCGTTAAGGGTGCCGCGCAGCTTGTTGACAACCAACGTAGCCAGCGCCTCGCCCTCGACATCCTCAGCGATCAGGACGAAGTTCTTGCTGACTTGTAGCGCGCGCTCCAACACCGGCAGGATGTCGGCGATGGCTGACACCTTCTTGTCAGTGATGAGGATATAGGGGTCTTCTAGTACTGTTTCCTGGCGTTCTAGGCTGTTGATGAAGTAGGGTGAGATGTAGCCCCGGTCGAACTCCATACCGTCAACATACTCAGTCTCGAAGCGCAGGCCGCGCGATTCCTCGACGGTGATGACGCCGTCCTTGCCGACTCGATCCATCACTTCAGCGATGAGATCGCCAATCTCAGTATCCGCAGCCGAGATTGCCGCGATGTGGGCGATGTCATCCTTGCCCTTGACCGGGATAGCCATCTTCTTGATCGCGTCAACGACCACCTCAACGCCCTTGTCCAGACCTCGCTTTAGTAGCATCGGATTGGCGCCGGCGGCAACGTTGCGTAGGCCCTCGTTAACTATCGCCTGGGCTAGCACTGTAGCTGTCGTCGTGCCGTCGCCGGCCACATCATTTGTCTTGGTCGCAGCTTCTTTAAGAAGCTGGGCGCCCATATTTTCAAATGGGTCTCTTAGCTCGATCTCTTTGGCAACGGTGACACCATCGTGGGTCACTGTCGGCGAACCAAACTTCTTGTCGAGAGCGACGTTGCGGCCCTTGGGCCCTAGCGTTGTCTTCACCGCCTCGGCGAGTGTGTCAATGCCCGCTTTCAGAGATCTTCGAGCATCCTCTTTGAACTGTAGCTGCTTTGCCATTTTATCCTCCTAATGCTAGAGCTAAACGCTTACTTTTCATCTACAACTGCCAGAATATCTTTTTCGCTGAGGATCAGGTACTCCTCTTTATCAAGCTTGACTTCGGTGCCGGCGTACTTGGCATAAATGACGGTGTCGCCACTCTTGACTTCCATTGCCACCCGCTTGCCTTTCTCGTCGAGGCGGCCCGGGCCAATGGATACAACTTTGCCTTCCTGCGGTTTTTCTTTGGCGGTGTCCGGCAGCACGAGCCCACTCTTTGTCATTTCTTCTTTGGCGAGTGCCTGTATTACTACCCGATCACCTAATGGCTTGAGATTTGACATCGAGTCCTCCTTGCGTAGATTAAACAGAGATTCCCAACACTCGTAGGTGGTGAGTGCTAACCGCGTACATAGTACGACGAGCCATTTTCCGCGCGCAACCGAGAAGATGGCTGAAGGCGGCTAAAATTAGACTGCGAGCGACAATCTATCAATCTTCTAACAAACGCCAGATAGGGCGACCGGCCTTATTAGCAACGCCTATAATGAATCCGGTTGGATTTCAAATCTGTCGGTGGGGAAGGTCAATTGTTTGAGACGCTATCGGACCGGCTGCAAGCGGCCTTTCGCAAGCTGGGCAGCAAGGGCCGGCTGAACGAGCAAGACATTGATGAAGCGATGCGTGAGGTTCGCATCGCCCTGCTAGAAGCTGATGTCAACTTCCGGGTCGTCAAGCAGTTCATAAGTCGAATACAAGATCGGGCCAAAGGCGCGGAGGTGATGGCAAGCCTCACGCCTTCTCAACAGGTCATCAAGATAGTCCACGACGAGCTAATTGCTACTTTGGGTGAAAGCTCTCCGCTGGTGATCGAAGGCGATCCGGCTGCTATCCTGCTGGTTGGCCTGCAAGGGTCAGGGAAGACGACAACCGCCGCCAAGCTCGCCTTGCACTTGCGCCGGGCCGGCCGCAGTCCGTTGCTAGTAGCGGCTGACCTACAAAGGCCGGCCGCCGTCCAGCAGTTGATAACTCTCGGCAAGCAGATTGACATTCCAGTTTACAGCGAGCAAGACAGCGATCCAGTCACGGTTACCGGCAACGCACGGCAACACGCTGAACGGACGGGGGCCGACATGATGATCGTTGACACGGCCGGCCGGCTCCACATTGACGAACAGTTGATGGCGGAGGTGCTAAAGATCAAAGGAAAGGCCGGCCCGCACGAGACTCTGCTGGTGGTTGACGCGATGACCGGCCAGGACGCCGTGCGGGTGGCCGAGGAGTTCAGCAAGAAGGTTGGTATCACCGGCCTGATTCTGACCAAACTGGACGGCGACGCCCGTGGTGGCGCGGCGCTTTCCATCCGGGCGGTAACCGGCGTGCCAATCAAATTTGTCGGCACAGCCGAAAAGCTGGACGGACTGGAGGTCTTCCACCCGGACCGGCTGGCCGGAAGGATTCTGGGCATGGGCGACGTCATGACGCTGATCGAGAAAGCCCAGCAGACAGTTGACCAGAAGCAGGCGGCCGAATTGCAAAAGAAGCTACGGACCGCCACATTCGACCTGAACGACTTTATGGTTCAAATGAAGCAAGTGCGTCAGATGGGATCATTGAGCCAGTTGATGGAGATGATTCCTGGAATGGGCCAAATTGCGAAACAGCTGCCGGCTGGTGCGTTGGATGAGAGTCAGTTCAAGCGAATCGAAGCGATCATCAGCTCGATGACGATGGCCGAGCGGCGCAATCCCGACATCATTGACGGCAGCCGGCGCCGGCGGATCAGCCGGGGCAGCGGCACAGCGGTCCATGAAGTGAACCAACTGCTGAACCAGTTCCGCCAGGTGCAGAAGATGATGAAGGAGTTCTCGCGTGGCAAGGCCCCGCGCGGGTTGATGGGGATGTTTAGGTAATCGAAGTATAATTTCATATGGAGAGATGCTAGAGTGGCCGATCAGGCGCGCCTGGAGAGCGCGTGTCCCGCAAGGGACCGTGGGTTCGAATCCCACTCTCTCCGCCGTGAGACCTTGCCAATAGGTTGCTTGCCGAAAGGCCAAGCATAAACGACTACTTTTCTTCAATCGTTATTGACTTCACCCGAACATCTACGGTCGGCCGGGATCGTTCACCGCTGGCAGTAGCTTCGACCGGCAGGTCAGCAATCTTTTGGAGGGTGTCCAGACCTTCAACAACCTGACCAAAAACGGTGTAGTTCTTCGGCAGCCGGCCCTGTAGGTCGTCTAACACGATGAAAAACTGACTGCCGTTAGTATTGGGGCCGGCGTTCGCCATCGCCAAAGTCCCACGCACGTAGTCACGGCTGATCGGCTCGTCTTCGAAGCGGTAGCCGGGACCACCGCTGCCAGTGCCGGTGGGATCGCCAGTTTGCAGGACGAATCCTTTGATGATCCGATGGATCTTGACATCTTGATAAAATCCTTCACGAGCAAGAAAGACGAAGCTGTTCACCGTCGTGGGAGCGTCTTTCGGATACAGGTTGGCCACCAAGCGCCCGTGGGTCGTTTCTATAATTGCCCGATAGGACTTGTTCGCGTCTATCCGCATAGAAGGTGGCTGCGAGTAGGTCTTGGGTTGAGGTTGAGGTGATGGCTGCTGAGCTTGGCAAGCCATAACTAGCAAAGCTATCGTTGCCCCGGCAATGAACAATCGGATGGAATTCACCT
>JBCLEL010000143.1:0-6259 GCA_038913435.1 Chloroflexota bacterium | reverse complement strand
TTCACCTTGCGGACCCTCCGGCCGGTTATCGCAGTGACGATCACATTTGCGCCGTCAACTCTTACGGTGTCTCCGACTTTCGGCACCTTGCCTAGCCGCTCGTAGACCAGGCCGCCGATAGTATCCACATCTTCGCTTTCCAGTTGGATGTCGAGTTCCTCGTTGACATCGTGGAGGCTCACGATTGCGTCAAAGATCGCCTCACCCTCGGCTCCGTGGACGATCTTAGCCTCTTCAGCGTCATACTCGTCCTGGATCTCGCCAACGATCTCCTCTAGCAAGTCTTCCAAAGTGACCAGGCCGGCGGTGCCGCCATATTCATCAACGATGATGGCGATGTGCACTTTGCGGGACTGCAATTCACCTAACAGCTCGTCTATCCGCTTCGATTCGGGGACGAATAACGCTTCGCGCAGGTAGTCATCAACTAGATCGTTGGTCCGACCGGTTTGCAGGACCCGGAATAGGTCTTTGGCATAGAGAATGCCAATGATCTGGTCCATGCTTTCCTCAAACACCGGCAAGCGTGAAAAGCCGTGCTTGACTATCTGATCAACTGCCTGAGCTATCGTTGAGCCGGACTCAAGCGCAACTATGTCCATACGTGGAACCATGATCCCGCGGACATCTTTGGATTCCATTTCGAGGACACCGCTGATCATGGCGCTCTCCTCTTCCTCGATTAGCCCCTCATCCTGACCGGCGCCCACCAATTTGCGTAGCTCCTCGGCGGTAAAGGCCGGCGGGCCGGACACCACCTTGAGTCCGAATAGACGGGCGATTGAACTAGCTATCCGCTCGGACGGCACGACGATTGGCGATAGAATCACTCGATAAATACGTATGGGGAGCGCCAGCCGGCCCAAGACGTCCTCAGCCATGTTTACAGCGAAGACTTGGGCGACCTGTCCGAATACGACTATGACCAGAAAGACAATGAGCGGAGTTGTAAATGGACTGACTTGCGGTATTAAGGTCAGATTCAGCAGAGTAGCAGACACCATCGCGACCACGATCGCCAACCATTTCAATACTCGACTGGCGGCCAGATAGCTGGTGAGGTTGTCAACCAATCCAACCAGCTCGCGGGCGAGATCAGTCTTTTCTTCGGCGAGGCGTTGGATGCGCCCCCGGCTAGTGGCGGCAAGCGCGGCCTCAGTCATCGAAACAAAGACCACCACTACCAACGAGACAAACAGCAAGCCGAGGTGGGTCAGGCTATCGGCGCTCAAAGCCGCGACCTCCTGGCACTCGGAGGGTCAGTCATCCCTTCGGAACTCATCGTTTCCTTTCGGCAGTTTGCGGCGAGACTGGCGCACTACCCTGGCCGGCGCGCCAATCGCTACATCACCCGGCTTCAGGTCATGGGTGACAACCGAGCCGGCGCCGGTCACCGCGCCAGCGCCAACCGAGACCGGCGCCACTAGCATCGTGTCGCTGCCAATCGCGGCATAGTCACCGATAACGGTCTTGTTTTTAGTATCAGATTCGGCGTCATAGTTGCAAGTGATCGTACCAGCCCCGATGTTCACCTCAGCGCCAACCTCGGCATCCCCCAGGTAGCTGAAATGCCCCATCTTAGTGTTTGGCCCAAGCCGGGAGTTCTTTACCTCGGCGAAGTTGCCAATGTGGACGCCGTCGGCAACGATGGTCCCTGGTCGCAGGTGAGAGAAAGGCCCGATCGTCACCTTCGCGCCCACCGTCGCTTGTTCGATCACCGACCAGCGGACCTGACTGCGGGGACCGATCCGACTATCCACAATCTCGCTGTTAGGCCCGATCTCGGCGCCGGCTTCGATAACTGTCTGTCCGCGTAGTAGCACACCCGGCATCAGGGTGACGTCCGGCGCTAAATGCACCGTCGGCTCGACCCAGGTGGTCAAGGGATCAATCATCGTCACGCCGGAACGCATCAGCGCAGTATTGATTCGCGTCTGCAACTGGCGAGCGGCCTCCGCCAACTGCGCTCGGTCGTTGACGCCGGCTAATTCGGTAAGCTCGGAGTTGATCTCTGCGACGATAGCATTTTCCTGGTAGGCCAACTCCAGCGCGTCAGTGAGGTAATATTCGCCAGCCGCCGAGGGTTTGATCTCGGCTAGCCATCGCCAGAGATGACCCGGAGAGAAACAGTAAAGCCCGCTATTTACCTCATTGCTCAGGCGGTCGTCCTCATGGGCTGCCGCCTCCTCGACGATAGCGCAAGGGCGGTCGCTTTCATCTCGCTTGATCCGACCATATCCAGTCGGGTCGCCGGCTCGCGCGGTTGCCAGAGTGAGAGCAGCGCCGGAGTGACGATGAGCGGTCAGCAAGCCACTTACTGTTTCAGAACGTAGCAATGGGCTGTCACCGCAGGCCACCACGATCTCACTATGCCAACCATTCAGCTCGGCCTGGGCGCAACGTGCGGCGAGAGCGGTGCCCAATGGCTCAGATTGGAGGGCTACTGAAATGCCGTCTAAGTGGAGCGATGAGGCGATTTGCTGGTGATCGGCGGGCGAAAGCACCAGGACAACTTTAGCCGCGCCGGCTCCATGCAGCGCAGCGATGACCCATTCCACCATCGGCCGGCCGAGGATGGTGTGGAGTATCTTGGGCCGGCTGGATCGCATCCGCTTGCCCTGGCCGGCTGCCAGAACGATAGCCGCCCAATCACTAGACATCGGATGCCCACCCGCAGCGCCGGCCGGAACCGCTCGGAGCACAAGCAGCATTCGCTACGCCGGCGCGAAATTCCAAACCACCCGCGCCTCTTACGCCAATGCCATAGGAGGGTACGCTAGATTGTAAGTCTGAGGTCTTCAATACCGAGTAAAGCTACCTGGACGACTCGTTAGCCCATCATCATTACCACTTACCTGACGACCGAGTCATCGTTGCTTTTATGGTAGTCGTAACGAAGCGTCTAGTCAATCTGGTGGTGCTGAGAAGGGTGGCAACCGTTCATCTTTCGGACTACCTGCTCAGGGTAGCCGCTACTATGCCTTCGATGCCTGCTTTTGCCAAATTGGCCGAGGCTGCCCTGGCATCCTCCCGCCGGTCGAACAGGCAGAACAAAGTCGGGCCGGCGCCGGCTAGATGGGCTGGTCGGCCGGCCAAGCGGCTAACGGCCTCCGCCCGTTCCGGCAAGCCTGGAAACAGTTGTTGAGCTGCTCGCCAGAATGCGTTATGCAGCCGCATGTCGTCGAAATCATCTCCCAACTCTAGCGACCTCACCAGCTTGGTAACCATCTCTCCAGGGGTGAAATCAGCGTCCGTCAACTTCCCATACAGGTCTTTCGTCTTATTTAGCAATGAGTGCCGGCCGGTGACCAGTACCAACCATCGCCGCCGTGGGGCAGCAAGCGGGATAAGTATGTCACCTCGTCCCTTGACCAGCACGGTGGGACCCAGAATCATCGCCGGCACATCCGAGCCTACCTGCGCTCCGATCTGGAACAGCTCGGTCGCGCTTAGCCCTGCGTTCCATAGCTTGTTGAGCAAGACAAGGGCAATAGCCGCGTTACTGGCTCCACCGCCCAGCCCGGCTGCCACCGGTATACGTTTATGAATGCGAATGTTGGCGCCGGCTGACAGGCCGCAACGCTGTCGCAACAACTGGGCAGCTTGATAGACCAGGTTTTCCTCGCCTTGCAGGTCAGGCCGTGAACACCAGACAGCGAGGCGTGGGGCCGGCTCTACCTCGATCCGGTCGTGCAAGCTGATCTTTTGGATGATCGTCGCTAGGTTGTGATAGCCATCCGGCCGGCGGCCAATCACTTCAAGGCCGAGATTTACCTTGGCCGGCGCGCACGACGTCAGGATATTGCCATTCATCTCAGGCTTTGAGCAAATTGTGCGCTAGCAGTGTGTCGCGCAGGCGGATCCAGTCGTCAATAGCTAAGTTCTGCGCTCGTAGGTTAGGATCAATTCTCGCTTCGGCCAACACCTCGTCAACCGCGCCTGTTGGCAACCACAACAGGCGCGGAATCGAGTTATGGATTTGCTTGCGGCGATGAGCAAAGCCGGCGCTGACTACCTTGAAGAATTCGTCACGATGGTGCGGCACTAGCGGCGTTGGCCGGACGGTCAATCGCACTACTGCCGAAGCGACCGCCGGTGATGGGAAGAAAGAGCTAGGCGGCACTTCAAAAAGCAGTTCAGCCTCGGCAAATACCTGGGTAGCAACCGCTAGCAGGCTCATTTCGCCACGACCAGCGGCCAGCCGCTGGCCAACCTCGCGCTGCACCATCACAATCAAGTCGCGTGGCGGGTGGTCGCTCTCTAGCAATCGTCGCAGCGCCAGCGACGCCAAGTAATACGGCAGATTCGCTACTACTCGGTAAGGACGGCCGCTGGTGAGTTGTAGCAGGTCGGCCTCACGGACATCAGCATAGACGATTTGTACATTGCTGCGTTCGGCAAATCGGTCTTGGAGCAGGGCCACCAACCGCGCATCAATCTCGATGGCCAACACTCGACCGGCTCGGCTCGCTAGCAGCTCCGTCAACTCGCCGGTACCCGCGCCGATCTCTATCACCAGGTCATCTGGTTGCAGGTTCGCCGATGAAATAATGCGGTCAAACACCTGTTGGTCTATGAGAAAATGCTGGCCAAGTGATCGTCGTATAACGACGCCATATCGCCGCAGCCAGCGCGCGAGCCAGGCAGGCGGTCCTAAGTAATGCTGTCGCCGACTTTGGACCTGGCGTTGGCGCGGGCGAGCTGGCGTCTGCGACATGTTCTGCCCTTGCCGACGGCGGTTGTGGGAAGGGGAGCCACTGCGTTCGGACTCGCTCACTGAGGTTCATCCAGAAAGAAAAATTGCTCGGATGGCCATCAGTCCGAGCGTCATCCTAACCTAGAAAAAGGTCGTGCCCCATTCTCGATTGAGCCGGCCGGCCACGTCCCAGCTATCCAACTCAGACCGGGCTACCTCGTAACACCCGTGGTGACTGTTTACCGTTGCTTTCTTCCGAATCTGGCGGGGTTCACAGGCCTGCGCCGCACGAGACCCAGTCTTCAACGCCGGATGGCTGGGGCAGAATTCAGTCGGCTGCGACCTCAAATGGGCGTTCAGCCCCGCTGTAGCGGATTGCGGGTACAGGGCACCGCTAGCTCCCCGCCTAGCACGACCAAGTAACATATTAGGTTGAGAAGGGCGGCAGGTCAAGGAAGCCATCCAAGGTTTGCGATCTGCGTTGCGCTTCGGGCAATTCCGCAGGCTTGCCGGCTGACTTTGAACGCTCTGATCGCGTCAGCCGACAATAGGACTAGAGGAGATCTCGCTCCATCACGGCTTTATAGTGTTGCCTATCAACACGAACCTAACTAGAATGCTAATAGCGGCATAAGCTAACCGTATCCGGCGCGAATGTGAATCGCCCAGTCGAAAGAGGCTGATATGCTGTGCCCAAACTGCGGGTTTGAAAATCCGGATGGGATGAAGTTCTGCGGGGAATGCGGATCCAAGCTGGACCGCAAATGCCCCAACTGCGGCACAGCCAACCCGCCCAAATTCAAGTTCTGCGGCGAATGCGGCGCCTCCCTTGCGCAGGGCGCTGCTGCCCCGTCGCCAACCACCGCCTCGACACCCCCTCCGCAGCCAGTCCAACCTGCGCCGAATCTAACAGCCAGACCAGCGGCCAAGCTGGGCGAAGCCGACCGGCGTACCGTCACCGTCCTATTCGCCGATGTAAGCGGCTCAACACGGATGGCTGAACACCTAGACGCAGAAACGTTCAGCGACATCATCAACGACTGCTTTAACCGGTTGTCGAATGTGATCGTCAAGTATGACGGCACTATTGATAAATACATCGGGGACGCAATTATGGCGCTGTTTGGCGCACCGGCCGCCAACGAGAACGATCCGGAGCGGGCCGTCAGTGTTGCTTTGGAGATGCAAGAGGTTCTGCGAGTCTTCTCCGAAAACCTCCAGCGTAGGCACGGATTTCCGCTGAGCATGCGTATCGGCATAAATACCGGAGAGATGATCGCCGGCTGGTTTGGCTCGGAGGTGAAGTCCGAGTACACGGTCATGGGTGACGCGGTGAACGTCGCCGCTCGTCTCGAAAACTCCGCGCCGATTGGTGGGATTCTGGTCAGCCACACGACCTATCTGCAAGCCAAAGGCACATTTGAGTGGGAACCGTTAACTCCGATCAGCGTCAAAGGTAAAAGCGAACCGCTGCGTGTCTATCAGCCATTACGAGTGGCGGCGGTTCGGCGAGGCGTCAGGGGCATTGAGGGGCTTGAATCACCGTTCATCGGCCGGCAGGAC
>JBCLEL010000142.1:0-6289 GCA_038913435.1 Chloroflexota bacterium | reverse complement strand
GCGCAGCTTATAGTAAACGGGAGATAGCCGGTTGTCGAGCCGGCGCTAGAGTTTGAAGGTCTGAACCAGCCGCTTTTCCGACTCAGTCTCGATGCGAGCGATAACCTCGACATAGGGTTCGAGGCCGGAGTGGCGGAGCTTCTCCTTGAGCAGTTCATCAAGCTGAAAGATGCCGGCCGAGTTGTTCATCAAGACCTCAATCGAGATCGGTTTGTTTTGGCCAGTCATTATGTGAACTTTCTCGATTGCGCTGGCCGACAGCGAGTGTATATTGACCTTCCCCTGCTCAAACGGGATACGCGAGCGGCCCTTAGCCATATCCAATGCGTCAGCCACCCGTACCACGCCGGCTTCAATCGTCAGTGGCCGGCCATCGCTACGATGTGAGATGATCGCGTGGAGTATCTCGGAGATGACGATAGTCCGGGTGGCCGGCTCCGCATAAACGTTCGACAGAACCTCTCGCAGCTTTGGCGAGGCCAGAAACAGACTGTAATGCTCGTGGTCCGGCCGATGGATTGACAAGCCGATGTCGTGAAGCAGTGACGCTAGCACCACAATCACTTCGGCATCGTGATTAGTCAGCTCATAGTCGGCCACGCAGCTTGCTTGTACGCCGGCCGTTAGGAGCATCCTCAGCAGTCGCAGCGCGATATTCGCCACGATCTGGACGTGGACCGGCCCGTGATCGCTCATGCCAAGCCGATCAACAGCGTTCTTGTTGGCGCAGTACCAGAGGGCTTTTAGCTCGTAGTCGCGGTTGACGTTGGCCAGCGCCTCGCGCAGCTTCTGATTGCGGCGGGCCGGCGCTCGGATCTGGAAATCCCAGTCAGGCTCAACTCTGACCGGCGTTGCCGGCGCCGGCACGGCAACCGGGCCGGTGACGGCGTCGGCCAAGAGGTCATCATTGATTGGTTCCGTTGATGGCGGTGGAGATTCAGGTAATGAAGCCTTGTTTGGGGGGTTCTTGGACAATTAAAGCGACCGGCTAAATCAACACGTCTTCGCGGCCACGAGATATGACGATTTCCTCGGCCTCTTGCAGCGTCCGAATCACGTTGATTACCTTCACCTGCGCCTCTTCGATCAACCGCAACCGCACCGGCCCGGAAATCGAGATGTCGTCCTTCAACATCTGCGCCGCCCGCGAAGACATATTCTTGAAGATCTTCCCCTTCACTTCTTCGCTGGCGTTGCGCAACGCCATCGCCAGGTCCTTCGAGTTCACATCGCGCAGTATCCGCTGGATCGCCCGGTCCTCCAACGTGGATATGTCCTCAAACACGAACATCCGGCGCTTGATCTCCGCCGCCAACTCCGGATCGCTGTGCTCTAGCGCCTCCATTATGCTCCGCTCGGTCCGGGTGTCCACCGCGCTCAACACCTTGACCAGGTACTCAATCCCGCCGGCTGAGCGGAAACCCTGGGTGGCGATGGCCGCCATCTTCTTCTTCAACACCGACTCGACCTCTTTGGTCACTTCAGGCGCTGTGCGGCTCATCAGGGCGATGCGCGAGGCGACATCGGCCTGCAACTCGTACTCCAACCCGCCCAGAATCCGGCCGGCCAGCTCGTGCGGCAGGTGAGAGAGGACTAAGGCGATGGTTTGGGGGTGCTCGCCCTCCATAAAGGTGATGACCTGGGTTACGTCGGCCGTTCGGATGAAGTCGAAAAGCTGTGTGCGGGAGCCAGACGAGGCACGGCTGAGCATTTCCTGGGCCTTCACAGTGCCGAGGGCGCGGGACAAGAGGTCGCGGGCGTACTCGGTGCCGCCCTCGGTGATGTACTGCCGGGTCATCGCCTCCTCATAGGTCTCTTGGAGGATGGAGTCCCTCACCTCGGAGGCGATGCGCTGCATCCGGACGATCTCGCCTGACAGCGCCTCGATCTCGTCGTCGGACATATTC
This sequence comes from Chloroflexota bacterium, assembly GCA_038913435.1. Classification (GTDB taxonomy): domain Bacteria; phylum Chloroflexota; class UBA6077; order FW602-bin22; family JBCLEL01; genus JBCLEL01. The sequence continues at coordinate 4,382 of JBCLEL010000142.1, read as the reverse complement.
TTGAGGATTGTCGAGGCTAGCTCTGGGGCCCCAGTGCGATCAGCAGAGCCGCCGCCTTGCGCTTGCCGGTGAGTCGTTGTACTGCCATATACTGCCTCCTCGCTGCCAGGCGATGAAAAGCCCGCCAGCTTTTGTACCATCATTATAGGCCAGCGCCGGCTGCGTTCAAGCGCCGGATTGGAATTCATGGTTAGGACGCCGTTGGAATCCGAATCACGTTGCATGGCCTAAGTTGAATTAATGACCATAGCGGGCCCCTCACGCCTAGACTCTACTGGTGAGCGCGGGAGTAAAGAACTTGAGGATCTAACCGGACGATTCCGGCGATCAAATCGAAATGGCCATCAACAGAAATAATCCGATCGAGGCCGTGATTCTTCATTACCGCAATATGAACTAGGTCGCGGGTCCGCATTCCTTTAGGCGCATATTGCTCGAACAGTTCGATAGCCAGCCGCATGTCTTTCACTGCGACCGGGTAGATCGTCGGAATTAGCCCCAACAGGTTCAGGGCGAGGGTAACCCCATCTCGCCAACGTCTCAGCGAGTCATAACGATGGACAATCTCCTGGATGATCTCGGTGCTGGTGGCAGCCACGATTCGACCTTCCGCGATTTCACCCATGACCCAGATACAAGCGTCTTTGGCGGCGTGAGGCTGACCGGCAGCGTACATCGGCACATTTGCATCGAGAAAGGCCGGAGGGCCGTTCACTCAAGATAACCTTGAATGATCTCTTCCTCCATCTGCTCCCAATCGGAAACCGGGGCTGGCTCCAGCGCGAGAATTTTCGCCAACGCAGCCCGCCGACGCTCCTTTGCCGCTTCCTCAATATAGACCTTCTCGACTGCCTCCCGGATTAGCCGGCTCACCGGCTTGCCTAGCTTCTCCGATAGATCATTCAGCATCGTGTATTGCTCATCGGACAAGACCGCCTGGACCCGTTTAGTGTATTCTGCCATATCACTACCCAAAATATAGTATCGGTATGTTCACACCAAGATGATACTACAAGAATAGGAGAATTTGTAGGGCGGGAGCGTGTCTCCCGCCGCCATCGGCTACCGCTGCAACCGGCGCTTGATCGCCAGGCCGGCCCGCCACCCACCACCGGCGGCACGAGACAAGCTCGTGCCCTACGTTGCATGGGCGAAATGGTTCTGTAGGGCGGGAGCTTGTCTCCCGCCGCCAACGACTACCGCTGCAACCGGCGCTTGATGGCCAGGCCGGCCAGACCGATCAAGATCGGTCCGAAGATTGTTTCTGCTAGCTGCAACCATACTCCGATAACTGTCAACGGTCGGATTACATCTCCCCTCTGCAAGGTTGCTGTTCGCAAGCTGAAAAGTAGAACGTCGTCAATTGCTTGAAAGAAGCCTGTCCTACTAAAACTGATAGCGTCTCTGATCGTCTCTATGTTCTCGTGTTGACTGGTGTCAAAGTAGGCATTCGTGTATTCCACGTCCAGGCCGGCTATACCGTAGAAACCCGCAAATAAAAGGATCATGACGATGAACCACACCACCGGCTTCCACAACCGCTCGCCGTAGCCACCCAGCCAATAGTAAAGCGAAAGCAAAAGCCATTGGCCGTAACTGCCTCGTCGCAACTGCGCCAGCCGGCGCATCTCCATCTCGCCGTAATGGAACTGGCTAGCCCGGTAGTAGTCCTTTCGTCCCTCGAAGTTCCGCTTGAGCTGGTTGTAGACTTGCTCGGCGTTCTCGTAGTCCGTTTCCTTCTTGGTTTCGCGGGCCTTGCGCTCGTCTAGCAGCAGCCCCTTTGGATTGGGCCGCCGCCTAACGTTGTGAAACCGGGTTTTGTCGAGGTTGATCGCGCGAGAGAATCTCACATCGGAGAGGTCCACTGATCGAAATACAGCTTTCTCCAGATCGACGTTGAAGAAGTAGGCTTCCCCGCTGAATGTGGTGACGAAGAAGTCAGCCTTCCCGCCGAATGCGGCACCGGAGAAGTCAGCCTTCCCGCTGAATGCGGCGCCGGAGAAGCCGGCCTCCCCGCTGAATTTGGCGCCGGAGAAGTCGGTCCTCCCGCTGAATCTAGCGCGGGAGAAGCTGGCATCCCCGCTGAATCTAGCGCCGGAGAAGTTGGCATCCCGGCTAAACGTAACGCCGGCGAATTCGGCGTCCCGGCTAAACGTCGCGCCGGCGAATTCGGCGTTCCCAGTGAACGTAGCGAAGTTGAATTCGGCGTCCCCGCTGAACGTAGCGCGGGAGAATTCAGAGTCCCCGCTGAACTTCGCGTAGGAGAGGTCCGCGTCCCCGCTGAACGTAGCGTGGTAGAAAGTGGCGTCCACGCTGAACGTCGCGTCAGAGAAGTCGGCGCGCCCGCCGAACGCCGCCCTGAAGAAGTCGGCTTCCCCGCTGAATGTCGTGCTGGCGAAGTTGGCATCCCCGCTGAAGATCCGGTCACGGAAAAGGTCAATAGCTTCTGGGAAAACGTAGCCGGCGAAATCCAGGTCGCCTTGCTCGAGTTTACGCTCGATGCCCTGCCGGAAGCCGTCCCGATCCTTGTCGGGTTTCTGGCTATGAAAAAGGCAGAAGCCGTCAGGGTCTTCGTGGAGTCCTGGCATGCTGCAGGACTGATCGATAAAATAGGGTCTCCACCGGCAAACTCCTGTCGCCCGCTCCTCCACCGGCCCTACCCCCGTCCGGCCTCAACCGCCGCCGCTTGCGCCGGCTCGGCGTCCCGGACCGGCGTGCTCCAACTGGTCATCATCGCTGAGGCGACCAGCGCGCCGGCGATCAGCACCAGCGGAATCAGGAAGACATCGCGGGTGGCAAAGGTCAGAGCCTCGCGGAAGTGTTGCACCACCTCCGGCGACAGAGTGCTGCCGCCGCCGGCCAGCAGTTCGCCCGGATTAGGAACTGGTCCGCCGAAGCGCGATTCCAGTTGCCAGATCTGCAAGGCGCCCATCACGCCGACGCCGACCGCGTTCCCCACATTGCGGAAGAACATGACCAGGCTGGTTGCCACACCGAGCATGCGCGGGTCAACCGAGTTTTGCACCGCCAGGATGTGGCAGGCGCTGCATATCCCGCAGCCGGCGCCGGCTATCGCCATCGGCACTACGAAATCGGTCAACGCGCTAGATGTATTTACCCGCTGCATCAACAGATAGCCGACACCGATCAGTGCGAAGCCGGCAAAGCTCGTATTGCGATAGCCGAGCGGCTTTATCAACGGGCCGGCGACCGCCGCCGAGATTGACCAGCCGAAGATCATCGGCGTCAACGCCGCGCCGGCGTTTATCGCCGAGCCGCCGGTCACCGCCTGCGCCAGCAGCGGCACAAAGGCCCCTAGCGAAAAGGCAACCCAACCGAAGATGATGCTGGCGATAGCGCCGAGCGCGAACATCCGCCGGCGGAACAGCGCCAGCGGGATCGTTGGGGTCGAGACCCGCGTCTGGTACCAGACGAAGAAGACGAGCAATGCGGCGCTAGCGCCAAGCAGCAGCGCCGCCTGCAACTGTTGACCTGCCTGGCGTATCAACAGCAAACCGTAGAGCAGGGCGAAGATGCCGGCCGCCAGCGACGCTGCGCCGAGCGCGTCCACTTGAACACGACCAGCCTGACGCCGGCGCTCTTTCAAGAAGATGCCGAGGCTGACCAGTGGGATAAGGCTGACCGGCACGTTTACAAAAAAGACCCACCGCCAGCCGATAGTCTCCACGATCACCGCTCCGATGGCAGGCCCGATCAGCGCGGCAATCGCCCACATCGAGCTGGTGATACCCTGGAACTGACCGCGCCGCTCGGGTGGATGCAGGTCGCCTATTATGGTGAAGGTAAGGGCAAATATCGCGGCGCCGCCAAGCCCTTGCAAGGCGCGGCCGGCGATCAGTTGCGGCATCGTCTGGGCAAATCCGCACAGCACCGATGCAACGACGAACAGACCCATTCCACCGAGATATAAGCGTTTTCGGCCGTAGATGTCGGAGAGCCGGCCAAAGATCGGTATCGCGACGGTTGAGGTCAGGGCGTAGAGGGAGAACACCCAGCTATACAGGTCCAGCCCGCCCAGCTGTGAGACAATGGTTGGCATGGCAGTGCCAACGATATTGGCATCGAGGGCGGCCAGAAGCATGCCGGTTGCGGTGGCTAGAGTGAGCAGTACCGTCCCCAATGTTAGTGGCGGATGTTGGGCGGCGGCAGTGGACACAGGCGACTCCCTAAGCGTAATGATGGGATATTTATAGGCGGCTGGTGGCGGCATTTCAACTCAAAGATATTAGCAGAGTTGTAATACTGAACGCCTGTTAAACCGACAACAACGCGATAGAATCTCCATTGGCTACAGCCGCAGGATCCGCGCACTTTTTGGTGATTTCTCCGGTGCAACCTGTTCTCATTTTAGTTGCAAGCGC
>JBCLEL010000141.1:0-6347 GCA_038913435.1 Chloroflexota bacterium | reverse complement strand
CTATGTCAGAAATGACGTAAAATGAGGTTTATGATGAAACGCATGCCGGTTGCCGAGTTCAAACGCGACTTTAGCAAGGTCCTTGACGCTGTCCAGCGCGGCGAGGAATTCATTGTGCTGCGCCACGGCAAGCCGGTCGCCGTTGTAGGGCCTCCGCCGGCCGAGGATAGGTTCACCCTACCGAAGCCCGAACTTCCGGGCGGGCTGCTATCAATGGCCGGCGCTTTAGCCGATTGGGAGACATTTGAGGAGGATATGGCGGAGATCATCGCCTCCCGCCAGCACGCGAAGGATCGTCCTCCGCCTGAGTTCGACTGACCGGGCAACATTACCTCTTATTCTCCGCGCCTCTGCGTCTCTGCGCTTGCTATGAAACAGCCCTGCTGACGAAACACCGGCTTACCGCTATCATAGAGACACGATCTACCTACAGCGATGAGCGTAATTATTGAGCCGTATCACTCGATGTTTCTGCCCTCTGTTGCAGTTATCGTAGCGCGGGGCCTTGTGCCCCGCCGCCCAGAAGCAGGGGACAAGCCCCTGCGCTACACGCTCCTTTGTATGGGCAGTGGTGAGCGAACAGTCTATGCCGCATAGATCAATATTTCTGACCACCGCTGTACGCGAGATGTTTTTGCTCCAACTCGTATCGAGCGACCCCGAAATTTACCAGTTTGAACCGCTGAGCCGGCAGTCCGGCCTAGTTCACGCCGTCACCGGCCGGGCCGGCGGCGTCAGCCGGCCGCCCTTCCACACCTTGAACCTGGGCTATGGCGTCCCCGACGACCCGGCGAATGTCACCAGCAACCGAAACACAGTCGCCGGCACGTTGGGTATATCGTTGAGCCAGATAGTGACAGCAAAGCAGGTTCACGGCAACGCCTGCGCCGTTGTCACCCGGGTTGACGCTGGCCGCGGCGCCGCCGACCGAGCGACAGTCCTGGCCGGCTACGATGGCCTGGTTACAAACGAGCCGGGCGTCTTTCTGTGGATGTCGTTTGCCGACTGCGTGCCGATCATCTTCCACGATCCAGTCAAGCGGGCGGTCGGGCTTGCTCATTCCGGCTGGCGCGGAACGGTTGTGGAAGTGGCGGCGTCCACCGTCGGCAAGCTGGGAGAGCAGTATCAATCGTCGCCGGCCGATCTTACAGCCTTCATCGGCCCGTCAATCGGCCCTTGCTGCTATGAGGTTGGCGAAGAGGTCTGGTCGCAGTTCGCCGACCGGTGGCCTGATTCAGTTGATACATGGCCACGCGAGGGCGACCGCCGGCTGCTGAATCTCTGGACGGCGATCAAAGCGACGTTGGGTGAGGCCGGCCTGCGGCTTGGCAACGTGCATTGCGCCGAGACCTGCACCGCTTGCAACCGCGACCGCTTCTTCAGCCACCGTGGCGACCAGGGCCGGAGCGGCCGGTTTGCCACCATCATCGGGATGAGGGACGTAGGGGCGACCCGACGGGTCGCCCCTACAATGGGGCCGAAACTTGATCGCCTATCAGATTAGCGCCAATCTGACGCAAGTGCGTCGGCGCATCGCGCAAGCCGCTGAACGAGCCGGCCGAGCGGCCGGCGATGTCCGGCTGGTCGCGGTGACGAAGGGTTTTCCGCTTGAAGTGGCGGTCGCGGCGGTCCAGGCCGGCATCACCGACCTGGGCGAAAATCGCGTCCAAGAGGCGGAGGAGAAGATCGCCGACTGGCCGGCCGGCGTTGCCCGGCCGACCTGGCACCTGATCGGCCACCTCCAAACCAACAAGGCGAAGCTGGCCTGCTCGCTGTTCGACCTGATCCACTCGGTTGATAGCGTTAAGCTCGCCGAGGAGGTCAGCCGGCGGGCGCAACAGTTGGGCCGGCGGCAGCGTTGCCTGCTGGAGGTCAATATCGCCGGCGAGGCGAGCAAGTTTGGGTTCAGCCCCGGCGGATTGATCGCGGCGGCTGAAGGGCTGGCCGGCCTAGCGATGATCGAATGGCTTGGCTTGATGACAATAGCGCCGTTGGCCGAGCCGGAGAGCGTCCGGCCGGTGTTCCGCCGTCTGGCTTACTTGAAGCTATCGCTGGCTGACCATTTCGCCGGCCACCGGTGGGATCAGTTGTCTATGGGTATGACCAACGACTTCGAGGTGGCGATTGAGGAAGGCGCGACGATGGTACGCATCGGCCGGGCGATCTTCGGCGAGCGCATCGCCGAGGCGACCCGACTCTAGGTCAACCGCAGCCGGCGGCTTCTGCTAAAATAGGTTGCAATTTAGCGCCCTTTTGCGAGGAAGAGTATTTTGAACCTTTACGACCTGTTGGCGAGGTTTGTAGACCTGCTATTCACGATTCTGACCTACGCTATCATTGCCAGAGCATTGGTGTCCTGGTTCCCGGTCCGACAGGACAATAAACTGGTTGTCTTACTCAACGAGATTACCGAACCGGTGCTTGTCCCTTTGCGCCGAATCATCCCGAAGTTGGGGACGATTGACCTCACTCCCATCGTCGCCATCGTGCTTTTGCAAGTGCTGCAGAACCTTATCGTGATGGCGATCAGCTCAGCCCGTTAGCCGGCGGATCAACTCCCGTTCGTCGAGCTCGTAGGCTATGTTGAGTAGCTTGTCCCGACTACGCGATCCGCTTTCGATGGCAATTGCAGAGTTGGGCAGTTTGAGGCGCTTGCTCGACAGTTTTATCAGTTCCTGGTTGGCCTTACCTTCGACCGGCCGGCTGGTCAGCCTGACGCGCAAGATGCCGTCTTCTTGCCATTCCAACTGCTCGGAGCTAGCGCCCGTAATCACCCTGAGCTTGAGTATCATTCCAATTCCATCGCCTGTCTTGGCTGATCAGCGAGCAGACCGATCTTGGGCGAGCGAGTGTTGGCTGAAAGTGGAACCAGCCGCGTGCTGGAAAAGTGAGAGAATGTTGCTACAATCTGGCTGGAAACAGCCGACCGCTCGCTGAGAAAGTAATGCCTATTTTAGGTGTTAGTCATCCGGACAAGAAAGATCGCAGGCGATATGAGATTATTCGTCATTGGATTGTTAGTCTTGTGGATCGGGTTGGGCGCTGGTTGCCAGCTTGTGGCCCAAATCAGCCCACCGCAATCGTCGCCGGGCATGGCCGACTTCCAGCGCGGCGAACAGTTGAGTAAAGACGGAAAGTTTAATGAGGCGGTCGAAGCTTACACTCGCGCGGTAGAGCAGGGGATGAAGAACGCCGCGGTCTACAAGGCTCGTGGCCTGGCCGCCGACAACGCTGGCAACTTGTGGAAGGCTATCGAGGATTTTGGGCGAGCTATCGAGCTTAGCCCCGACGACGCTGAGGCCTACTATCACCGCGCCACTGCGCAAATGGCGCAATGCGAGTGTCAGCTTGGCCCGGCTATCTATGGCGTGCGCCAGCAGGCGGCCACGGACTTACGCAAGTACTTGGAACTGTCGCCAAGCGCTGCCAATCGCGCCGAAGTGGAACGGCGGATTCAGACCCTGGCGCAATGAGGCTCGAATCTGTATGGCCTGATTCACCGATTGACCCGCTGCGGGTTATAGCCGAACGCAAGATCAACGAGTGGATTGAAAATGGCGGCCTGCTCAATCTGTCGGTCTCCAGCCGGCGGACCGACCCATTTTCCGTTAACCGCGAAGCCTGTTTTTAGCGCTTCGCTAACTTGACACCGCCTGATGCCGGCTGTACATTGAAGTCACACTAAAAGTTTGCCCACCAAACCGATCATCAACGAGGCTATATGAACATAAATCGCATTAGCAGTGAGATCGCACGCCTATATAGCAACCGGGCTCAACAGTCCCGTGAAGGATCGGCCGCCAGACCGGCTGGATCGTCGTCGGCCTCTTCCGCCGGCGGTGTCGGTGGGATGCGTCCCGATAGTGTCTCGATCTCGTCAACGTTGCGAGAGGTGAGGCGGATCCTGCAGGTTATCAAGAACCTGCCGGATGTGCGCGAAGAGAAAGTCGGGCCGCTACGTGAACAGGTGCGAAATGGCACCTATCAGGTCTCAGAAGAGGCTTTGGCCAGCCACCTGGTCAACGGCTAAGCGCACCACAACCTCCTAGTGGTTCGTCACCGCTGAATTGATGGGCAAATTGTAGGGTCTGGGCTTGCCCAGCCCAGATACGCGGGCGCAGCAAGCAGCGCCCCTACGTTTGTCCATCTGAATACGCGCTAATTGGTTATCTATCGAATGATGCGTGACAGACCACTAACTAAAGCGACAAGCTTATCTTCCGGGCAGCCCGCAGGCGTGGCTCTGCCTTCCGCAGCCTCGGTCCTAGGGTTTTAGTCAGTGAGGACAAGAACCCGTCGAAGGTCCGGAGGTCGCTGTCCTTCTGAACGTCGCCACACTGCAAGCAAGCCACATAGTCGCCATACACATCTTGTGTAGTAAATAGATTGCCCCCACAACGGGCGCACCCGCTGGATACTGGCATCGTCACCACCCCCACTAGCATCGTCGGCCGCTTTAATACTCTCTACAATAGTCTCAGCGCATACCACTCCCAGTGAAATCGGGATAATCCCTGATGATTGGGCGGAAAGACCCTAATTAGGCTAGCGATCAGCATTCAGCGGTCAGCGATCAGCTAAATCCAAAATCTAAAATCCAAAATCTAGAATCGGCTGTCAGCTATCAGGCCGGCGTTGACACTGAATTGGGGCTGTGCTAAAAACTCAGCGGGAGCGACAGAAATTGGCGTCTTGCTCCATCCCTGTCGCGCACCCCACCAGGCTGATCTCATAACGTACTGGTCTGAAAATAACATTCTGCGGCTTTGTAGGGGCGTATTGCAATACGCCCCTACAGCGATACATTTTCATCTTTCGGTGGCCGCCCAGAAGGGGCGATGGGATACTATGGTGATATATGGCTAGAGTCATCTTTGATCGCGTGACCAAGATGTTTGGCAGCGTAGTGGCGCTGCATGAGTTAGAGATTGAAGTGCATGACCGCGAGTTCCTCGCGATGGTAGGCCCATCCGGCTGCGGCAAGACGACGACGCTCCGGCTGGTAGCCGGTCTGGAGCAGCCCACCTCCGGCCATATCTACATCGGCAACCGGCTGGTTGACGACCTGGCGCCGAAAGACCGCGACGTCGCGATGGTCTTTCAAAGCTATGCCCTCTACCCTCACATGAGCGCCTATGACAACATCAGCCATCCTCTGAAGCTGCGTGGCCTGCCAAAAGTGGAGATCCAGCAGAGGGTGCAACGAACCGCCCAGCTCCTGGGCGTTGCCGAACTGCTCGACCGCCGGCCAAGCGAGCTTTCCGGTGGTGAGCGTCAGCGAATTGCCCTGGGGCGGGCTATCGTGCGCGATCCACAGGTCTTTCTGATGGACGAGCCACTGTCCAACCTGGACATGAAGCTCCGGGTCCGCACCCGCGCTGAGCTAATTCGGCTGCACGAACAGTTGGGCGCAACGACTATCTACGTCACCCATGACCAACAGGAAGCGATGACGATGGGTGACCGCATCGCGGTCCTGAATCACGGCGTGTTGCAGCAGATGGGCGCGCCGACCGTCCTCTACAACCGGCCGGGTAACCAGTTCGTCGCCGGCTTCATCGGCAGCCCGGCCATGAACTTCCTGACCGCCACAGTTGCACCGGAAGGTGGTCGCCTCTTCGTCGAATCAACCGGCCTCTTCCGGCTAGAAGTGCCGCAAGAACGAGTCGGCCGGCTCGACCGCTATCTGGGCCAGCAGGTCATCATCGGACTGCGGCCCGAAAATCTGTTCGTAGAGACGGAAATTGAGCGCCGGCCGCCCAACTCGCGCTTCGAGGCGACAGTTGACCTGATTGAGCCGCTCGGCAATGAGACCTTGCTCTATCTGAGGCTCGGCGCCGACCTGCTAACCGTTCGGGCCAGTCCGGAGGTTGATCTGTCCCGTGGCCGGCGGACGGGTATTATCGCAGACACCGCCAAGCTACACTTCTTCGACATCCAGACCCAGCGGGCGATCAACTACTAGGGCGGAGTGGCAGGATCAGTACTACCAGGCGGGTTTGAGCGCCGACGAATTCCGCAGATTACTTTGAGAGGTTCACGCTATGCGTAAGTACACCATCATCCTGGAGCCTGACCCGGAAGAAGGTGGCTACACCGTGATAGTGCCAGCTCAGCCGGGGTGTGTGACTCAAGGTGAAACAGTTGAATAGTGCATCGAACGCGCCAAGGAAGCTATCGCCGGCTATATCGAGAGCGTGGAAGCGCATGGCGAGCCGGTGCCGGAGGAGACTGAGCGCCCGCAAATGATCACAATTGACGTGGCCGCATAATGACAATGTGTTGCTGAAGATTAAAGCCCTGACCCCACAGCTAGTGTTAACTCAAACGAGGTCTTAGGCTATGCT
>JBCLEL010000140.1:0-6397 GCA_038913435.1 Chloroflexota bacterium | reverse complement strand
AACGGTAGGGTAATTTGGATTTAGGCACGATCCTGTTCTTTGGGGTACTGACCATCATCCTGATCGTTCCGGCGATTATGGTGGTTATCGCTAGCAAGCCGGTGCACAGCGCTATGTACCTAGTGGCAACCCTGCTGGGCGTGGCGGTGCTCTACCTGACCCTCAGCGCCGAGTTTCTGGCCGCCGTCCAGGTAATTCTCTACGCCGGCGCGGTAATGGTGCTCTTCCTGTTTGTCATCACGTTATTGAATCCAACCGAAGGGGAAGGGCCGGACCCGATTCGCAGCCAGGCGCTGGTTGGCGCGGCGCTAGCCTTTAGCTTGCTGGGAATGATCGCGATTCTGCTGCTGGCAGGCGTTTTGAGGTCGCCCTTCGCCGACTATCCGCCACGACCCCCTACCTGGGGCGACAACATCCAGGCAGTTGGCGCTGTCCTTTTCACCCAGTACCTGCTGCCATTTGAGATAATCTCGATACTGCTGCTGGTCGCTATTGTCGGCGCAACGGTTATCAGTCAAAGCCGGCCCAAAGGGGAATAACTATTTTGGATTTTGGATTTTGGATTTTGGATTTCCTCTCCTTCCCCAATCTAAAATCGGCAATCCAAAATCCAAAATCGGTTGGGGGGAATAGTGATAGCGCCACTGTGGTACTACCTCATCATTAGCGCGACCCTTTTCACCCTCGGCGTTCTCGGCGTCCTGCTACGCAAGAACCCCTTGGTGATGTTTATGTCCATCGAGTTGATGTTGAACGCGGCCGGCGTCGCCTTCGTCGCCTTTTCGCGCTATCTGAACCTGGTAAATGGCCAGGTGATTGTCTTTTTCATTCTCACCATCGCCGCTGCCGAGGTGGTAGTCGGACTGGCTATCATAGTCGCCATCTATCGAACCAAAGCGAACATAGACGTGGACGAAATCAATACGCTTAAAGGCTGATACTCCTTGTTGTTTGATTACCTGTGGCTGGCGCTGCTCTTTCCAGCCCTGGGCTTTCTATACTGCGCCATATTAGGAGACGTATTCCCGCGCCGTTGGGCCGGCTATGTCGGCACGCTGGCGGTCGGACTCTCCCTGGTTGTCGCCTCGGCCGGCCTGGTCACGCTATCGGGCCTGCCCGAACAATCGCAGGCGCAATCCAGCGTCCTCTACACCTGGATCGCTAGCGGCAAGCTCGCCATACCCTTTGGACTGCTGGTTGATCCGCTGTCAATCACCATGACGCTCATCGTCACCGGCGTCGGATTTGTTATCCATGTCTATTCCACCGGCTATATGGCTGATGATCCGGGCTACGCCCGCTTCTTCGCCTACATGAACCTGTTCATCCTGGCCATGCTGACGCTGGTCTTGGCCGATAACTTTGTCATGCTGCTGATCGGCTGGGGTGGCGTCGGTCTATGCTCATATCTTTTGATCGCCTTCTGGTTTGAACGGCCGGAGGCAGCCGCGGCCGGCGTCAAAGCCTTTGTCGTAAACGCCATCGGCGACGTTGGCCTCATGCTGGCGATCTTTCTGCTGATCGCCCAGCTTGGCGAGATCGAGTACCTGAAAGCCTTTAAGGCGGCGGCCGGCCTGCCAGCCGGCGGGACAGTCATCACCTGGATAACCTTGCTGATCCTGGTCGGCGCAGTGGCTAAGTCGGCCCAACTGCCGCTCTACGTCTGGCTGCCAGACGCGATGGCCGGCCCGGCGCCGGTCAGCGCGCTGATCCACGCGGCGACTATGGTGGCGGCCGGCGTCTATCTGATCGCCCGCACCCATCCGCTATTTGAGATGGCGCCGACCACAATGCTGGTTGTGGCGATCATCGGCGCGGTGACGGCGCTGTTCGCCGCGACCATCGGCACGGTGAAGACCAATATCAAGCGGGTGCTAGCCTACTCCACCATCAGTCAGCTTGGCTACATGATGCTGGCGCTCGGCGTTGGCGCGTTCAGCGCAAGCATCTTCCACCTGGCCACCCACGCCTTCTTCAAGGCGCTGCTCTTTCTGGCGGCCGGTGGCGTGATCCACGCGCTGGCCGGCGAGGAAGAGATGGCGAAGATGGGCGGCCTGCGCCTGCGATTGCCGGTGGTCTACTGGACCTTCCTGGTCGGAGCGTTGGCACTGAGCGGCTTTCCACTCTTCTCCGGCTTCTTCAGCAAGGACGAGATAATCGCCGCTGCCTTCTTCAGCGAGCGCGGCGGCTGGCTGTTGGGCCTAATCGCCTTACTCACCAGCGCCCTCACCGGCTACTACATCTTCCGCGCTTTCTTTCTGGCCTTCCACGGCCGGTCCCGGACGCCGGACGAGGTCGCCGGACATCTTCACTTGCCTGGTCTTACCATGCTGATACCGCTGGTCGTGCTGGCTGGCTTCTCGCTCATCGCTGGCTACATCCAGTTTCCGGTCGCCGGCTTCGAGTCGTTCCTACAGCCGACCTTTGCCCAGGCTCATCAGCCGGAGATAGGCGGCATAAATTACTGGCTGATTGCCGCCATCTCAGCGACCGCTTCGATAGCCGGCATCGGGCTGGCCTACTGGCGCTGTGGCCAGGAGCAGCCGGCGCCGGCCGAATTTTCCGCCGAGGGCTGGCTGCGAAGGCTGCTGTTGAACGACTACTACATCGAACACCTGTACCGTTGGGTGATTGTGTGGCCGGTGTTCTGGCTTGGCAGTCTGGTCTCGACGATAGTTGACCCGATCATCGTGGACGGAGTCGTGCGCGGGGTGGGTGGTTACACCAGGATCGGTTCGCGGGCGCTCGGCGTCTTCCAGACCGGCTACCTTCGCACCTATGCGGTGGCGATATTGGCCGGCGTGGTGGTCATCATCGCCTACGCGCTGAGGATTGGACTCCAACGTTGAACGAGCTGAACTTTCCAATACTAAGCTGGCTGATCTTTCTACCGATAATCGGCGGGTTGATCGGGCTGGCAGTCCCCCGCAGCAACCCCGGCGCGCTGCGCGGTCTCTCGATCTCACTTGCGCTGATAAACCTGTTCTTGTCACTCACCATGCTGGTCAGATTCGACGCCAGCAAGCCTGGCCCGCAGTTTGTCGAGCAGTTGAACTGGCTGCCAACCTTCAGTATCCAGTACAGCCTGGGCATTGACGGCATCAGCCTGACGATGATCGCTCTGACCACGGTGTTGACGGTAATCTCGCTGCTCGTCTCGTTCACCGCCCAAAACAGTCACACCTGGGAGATGACGGTATTTACCCTCTTCCTTTCAGGCGCGGTGATAGGAACCTTCGCTGCCCGTGACCTCATTCTGTTCTTCGTCTTCTGGGAGTTCATGCTGGTGCCGATGTACATCTTGGTGGTGACGGCCGGCGGACCCAACCGCTCGTCGGCGGCGATGAAGTTCTTCATCTACACCGCCGTTGGCAGCCTGCTGATGCTGGTTTCAATCCTGTCCCTGCACTTCATCAGCGCGTCGCTGCTTGGCCGGCCGACGTTCGACATTGACACTCTGAGAAAGGCCCATCTGCCCTACGGCGTCCAGCAGTGGCTATTCGCCGGCTTTGCCCTCGCCTTCGCCATTAAAGTGCCGGTCTTTCCACTCCATACCTGGCTGCCAAGCCTCTACGCAGAAGCGCCGACGCCGGTCCTAATCCTAGCCACCATGCTGGTGAAGGTAGGGGCCTACGGATTCATCCGCTTTGCTATACCGCTGTTTCCGGAGGCGGCAGTGGCCTACGCGCCGGTGCTGGCCGGCTTGGGCGTGGTTGGCATCATCTACGGCAGCCTGGCCGCCTACACTCAACGCGATATGATCGGAGTGCTGGCCTACTCCAGCATCGCCCACCTCGGATTCATCACGCTTGGCATCTTCGCCGGCAACGAGCGGGCTTTGCAGGGCGCCGTCGTCCAGATGTTCAACCACGGGATCAGCGCCGGCATGCTGTTTGCATTAGCGGTGATGATCCGACAGCGGACTGGCAGCTACGAGCTGTCGTCTCTGGGCGGACTGGCCTCACGCTGGCCGGCGATGGCCGGCTTCACCACCCTGGCGATCTTTTCAGCCGCCGGCTTGCCGGGGCTGAACAGCTTTGTCGGCGAGTTCTTGTTGCTATCAGGCGCATTCCAAACCAGGCCAGTGGAGGCAATCATTGCAACCATCGGCATCATCCTGGGTGCGATGTACCTGCTGCGGATGTTCGGCCGGATTATGCACGGTCAGATTGGGAACGGCCGTTCTTTTCCGATGGGAGACATACGTTTGATTGAGGCAGTGACGCTGGTTCCAATGGCGGCGTTAGTCATCGCAATTGGTTTGTATCCACGCCCGCTGCTGAACCTGATCGAGCCGGCGACCAGAGCTATCGTTTCTACTGCTATTGAAAGGCCGGTGGCTTCGCTTGCCCAGAGCGTCAACCACGGTGAATAGTATGCATGCCGATGAAAGGGCTTTGATGCCCATTACTGACAGAAAGGCTCTGTTCTTAATGTGTATACGAGCTAATATGCTGGGAGCGCGGGCGTCTCGCCCGCTCCCGGCGGCCAGGATGGCCGCGCTCCCAAGTGTAGAGCCTAATCCCATTATAAATATGGGGTTTACATATGTATATGGTAATCGCCGGCTTAAAAGCCGGGCGCTTGAAATGGGCTTAAAAGCCGGCCTTCAGGCCGCCCTTCAAGCGCCCGGACTTCAGTCCGGCGACGGCCCTAGCGAAGCAAATGGCGCTCGGATGTCGTATCGGAGCGTGCCGTAGCAATGGTCTTCATCGCTCCACCGCCGGTTGACATCGAGCTGCTACTTCCGCTGCTATCGGTCACGCTGACAGCGGTTGTCGTCCTGATGCTAGGCATATTTCTCAAAGGACGGACCGGCCCGCTGCTAGCCGGCCTCAGCCTCCTGGGTCTGATCGTCACCCTCTTTTTCACCTTGCGCCTCTGGAATGCGAACCGGGCCGGATTCTCCGGCATGATCGTCGGCGACAACCTGTTTGTCTTCTTCGCAGCGGTCTCGCTGGTCATCGCCGGCCTGGCGGTCCTCCTTTCAACCAGCCAGCTTGACCGGCCGATCCACGATGCCCCGGAGTTCTACGCGCTGATGCTTTTTAGCGTGGTGGGCATGCTGGTACTGAGCGCCAGCACTGACCTGCTGATGGTGATAATCGGGCTGGAGATACTCTCGATTGCCCTGTACATCCTGACGGCGTTCGCCCGACCGCGATTGTCCTCGGAAGAAGCGGCGATGAAATACTTTCTGCTCGGCGCTTTTTCGTTGGGCTTCCTGGTCTATGGCACTGCGCTGGTGTACGGCGCCACCCGGTCAACCCAGTTCGCCACGATAGCGCTAGCCTTGCGCCTGCCGGAAGCGTTAAATAATCCGCTGATAATCACCGGCTTGGGCCTCTTGCTGGTTGGCTTTGCCTTCAAGCTGTCGCTAGTGCCATTCCACATGTGGACACCGGATGTCTATGAGGGCGCGCCGACCTCGGTCACCGCTTACATGTCAGTCGGGACCAAGGCGGCTGTCTTTATCGCCCTGCTGCGCCTGTTGAACGAGGCGATGCCTAGCCTGCGACCGCAGTGGGCGCTGATCCTGTCGGTGCTAGCGATACTCACGATGATCGTCGGCAACCTGGCCGCCCTCTCCCAGACCAACCTGAAACGGCTGCTGGCCTATTCCAGCATCGCTCAGGCCGGCTATATCCTGGTGGCGGTAATTGCGTCTGGCCGGCTTGGGTTGGAAGGCGTCATGTACTATGTGGCGGCCTACACCGCTATGAACCTGGGCGCATTTGCGGTGGTCATCGCGGTCAGTAAAGACGACCAGCACGTCACCTTCGACGACCTGGCCGGCCTCTGGTACCGCTCGCCGGCCCTGGCGCTGGCGATGCTGGTTTTCATGCTATCGCTGGCCGGCATCCCACCTACGGCCGGATTCCTGGCTAAGCTGTACGTGTTCAGCGCCGCTGTCCAAGCCGGCTTCCTGGACCTTGCCATCGTCGGCGTGCTGACCAGCGCCGTGGCCGCCTATTACTATCTGCGCGTCATCGTCGCAATGTACAGCCAGCCACCGGCCGGCCAACCAACGGTGCGAGTCACAGTTCCGCTGGGCGTAGTACTGGTTGTAGCCGCTGTTGCCACCATCCAGCTTGGCCTGTTCCCATTCATCCCGACCGGCGAGCAATCAGGCGCGTTGTTGGCCTTACTCAGTGGCGCGGCCGGCCGGTAGGAGATACTTTTCTATCTATCACAATGACCTTAGCGAATGTCATTGCTCTGAAAGTGAGCAATGAAAGACGGTAGGAGACAAGCTCCTACCCTACGTTTAGGGATCAATTTGGTGTAGGGCACGAGCTTGTCTCGTGCCGCCGGGTGGGCAGTGGGATCGTTGCCGGAGCGTCCGATCATCGCCCACCTGTGTGGCGTGATTTCCTTGCATCGTGGTGCCGCTTGC
>JBCLEL010000139.1:0-6418 GCA_038913435.1 Chloroflexota bacterium | reverse complement strand
TGTAGTCAAAGCGGGAACACCCTATGTCACCGGTATTCCGGGGCACGGTAGTTTCCAGTTTACCGACGCTCTGTTGGATCATCAGGACAAGACGAAGATCATTCCGGTGATGCACGAGCAGAGCGCCGTCCATCTGGCCGATGCCCATTTTCGGGCAAGCGGCGTGCCACTGGTGGCGTTCACCTCTATCGGCCCCGGCGCCACCAACACCATCGTTGGAATGGCGACCGCTTTCGTTGATTCGAGCGCGGTCCTGCTGCTGACCGGCGGGACTCACTCCTATATGCGCGGACACTCGATAATGCAGGAGCTTGACCGCAACCACTGGGCCGACTTCCCCAGGGTTGCAGAAGGAGTGACCAAGAAACATTGGGAGGTCACGAACGTAGAGCAGATCCCGTTTGTGATACATCGTGCCTACAATGCGATGCTGACCGGCCGGCCTGGCCCGGTCCACATCGAGGTTGCACTCGACGCGCAGGCCGCTCTGCTAGCGACCGAACTGCCGAATGATATAGGCGGACGCTGGGCCACTGGCCGTGTCCATCCCGATCCGGCCGACGTTGACAAGGCAGCCAAGCTGCTGGTCGAGGCGAAAAGGCCGGTAATCGTGGCCGGCGGCGGCGCAATCAGCGCCGAAGCGTGCGCTGAAGTGGTCGCCCTGGCAAGACACCTCGGCGCGCCGGTAGTCACTACCTTTAACGGTAAAGGAACGATCCCGGAGGACGACGATCTGAATGGTTGGTATGTTGGTTCAATGGGCAGCCCCTGCGGCAACCAGTTGACAGCAAACGCCGATGTGTTGCTCAGCGTTGGTTGCCGATTCGTTGACTGGACATCCGGCTCGTACAAGAAGGGTGTGAGCTATAGCATCCCGCCTACCAAGCTGATTCAGATTGACATTGACCCGACGGAGATTGGCAAGAACTATCCGGCTGAGGTTCCATTGCTGGGTGACGCCAAAGCGGCGGCGAGCGATCTCTTGGAAGCAGTACGCCAGCGGACGCCGGCGCGCAACTACCGAGAGACGGACTATTTCGCCGAGCTGAAGAAGCTGCAAAAGGAATGGAACGACGATGTCCAGGGGCCGCTACGCAGATCGAACTCCCATCCGATGACTCAACAGCGGGCGATGACCGAGCTGCGGAAAACCCTAGACCGCCGCACAATCGTCACCGCCGGCGCCGGCATGACCCAGATGATCGTTCACCAGGACTTCCCGGTCTATGAGCCACGCACCCACCTTTCAAGTGGCGGGTTCTCGACTATGGGGTTCACGGTACCGGCGGCAATCGGGGCAAAGCTCGCCCAGCCGGATCGAACGGTCGTCGGCATGGCCGGCGATGGCGATTTCCTCCAGACGATGCAGGAAATCGCAGTGCCGGTGATGCTGGGCCTGCCGGTGCTATTCGTAGTGATGAACAACTACGGATGGCTTTCGATCAGGAACGGCCAGAATGCCCTGTTTAACCGCAACGTCATGACTGAGTTCAAGCGGCCGGATGGTAGTCGGTACTCGCCGCACTTCGCCAATGTCGCCAAAGAGTTTGGTTTGCACGCTGAACGGGTCAATCGGCCTGAAGAGATCGGACCAGCCGTGAAGAAGGCGCTGGCCACCGGCGGGCCGGCCTTGCTGGAAATAATGATCGTCAGTGAGGGACCCGAGGCCACCTACACCATTCCAGGTTGGTGGGACTTGCCGGTGCCGGCCCACCGGACCGAGCTACGCAAGGAGTACGAAGAGGCCCGACGCGGTATCCAGTTCCTCTAAGAGAGTGTGTGAGGTGGGCCTGGGAGCGCGCGTCCCGCCTGCAAGGGTGACCAATGGGCGGGCGAGGACGCCCGCTGCCGGAGTTCGCGTCACCGCTAAAGCCGGGACTCGGATGGCCAAATCCTGGACCTGAGTGGTGGCTGCAACTCACGTGTGTAGCTTTTTATGCACACTCTCAGATGGCTGCTTGCTAGAGCATTGAAGTGCTGTGGCGAATATGGAAAGACCCTGCCTTGCGCCGGCGGGTAATGACCTTATAACCACGAAGCGATAAAATGGGTAGCCGGCCTTCCTGACGGTCAGCGAGGCCGCCAAGCGTATCCGGCGAGGGAGCGTACAATGCATGCCAGGTTCTCACACTACCGCATAAAACCTGAAAACATCGAAACCATGACCCGGCAGGTTGCGGAGGACTTCTTCCCCAACTATTTGGCTAAGATGCGCGGGCTGATTGCCCATCACGTCGTGCAGATCGCCGATGACGAAGTGATTTCCTTGAGCCTATGGGAAGATGAGGAAGCGGCCGAAGCGAGCGTAGCCTAGGCGGTCAAGTACGCCCGCGAAAAATGGCCCCTCAGATAGATGAGATTATCCATTCCGGCGCCGGCAAGGTTCTTTTCGTCAAGCGATGATTTGGACCGCCGGACGCAAGCCCGACCATGTAAACTAAGCAAAGCTCATCTGACCAATCCGCTTGGGAATCGAGCCGACAGTATGAGACATCCTTTCCAAGAAGCGCCTCGCATCACAAGAATTTACTACCGCTAGGAGAAACTACCATCGAAAACGCACACTTCTTCCGAGAGAAAATCAAGTCAGGCAAACCCGTCATCGGCGCGGCGGTGACATTCACCGACCCCACCGTCAGTGAGGCCCTTAGCTACGCCGTAGATTTCCTCTTCATTGACGCCGAGCATTCTCCACATACCCCCGAGGTCGTGCAGGCGCACGTGATGGCAACCAAAGGCGCCCGGTGCGCCTCGATAGTGCGGGTCCCGACCGGCGACGCCGGCTTTGTCAAGCTGGCGCTCGATGCCGGCGCTGATGGGATCATAGCGCCGCAAGCGCGCTCGGCGGCTGAGGTCAGACACATGGTCAGCAGTTGCCGCTATCCACCACTCGGAATCCGTGGATTTGGGCCACGCCGTTCAGCCGGCTATGGCCAGTACGCCGGCGGGGACTATCCGCAACGGGCTAATTCCGAGGTAATGGCCTTCGTGATGATGGAGCACGTCAACGCCGTCAAAGAATTAGATGAGATTCTGGCGATCCCAGGGCTGGATGGGGTCGTGATAGGGCCGGCCGACCTATCGGGGTCATTGGGTCGCCTGCTCGACATCAGCCATCCCGACGTGCAAAGGTTGCTCGATACCATCATCTCCAAGACACGAGCGGCCGGCCGGATGCTTGGCGTCGGTATGGGCGACAACCCCGAAGAGGCCAAAGGTTGGATCAAGCGGGGCGTCCAATTCCTTCAGGTTGGCAGCGACTATGGCTATCTGATCGGAGCGACGCGGCGGATCGGCGAGGCGATACGGGCCGGCTAACCGGCATCGGCCGCGTTTTGGTGTATTGACACTGCTTTAGGAAGCCTCGTATGATTGATCTAAGCTAGGCGGTACCCCAACTAGCCTTGAAATCTATCTAGCTAAGCAGAGAGGACTCCGATGCCCCAGGATATTTCTGGGCTGGTCCTACTGCTTGTAGTCGCCATCCTGGTAGGCGTCGGCGGATTGGCCGGCGGCTATTTTATTAAAGGCAAGCGCGTCCTACTGGACGTCAATAGCGCCCAGCTTGATGCGAAGCGGATAGTCGAAGATGCCCACAATAAGCAGCGCGAGCTGCTTTTGGAAGCTAAAGACGACTCCCTCCGCATCAAAAATGAGCACGAAAATGAGGTCCGTGAGCATCGCGTTGAGCTGAACCGCCAGGAACGCCGGCTCCAGCAGAAGGAAGAAGCCCTAGAGCACCGGCTCCAGCAGAAGGAAGAGGCCCTAGACCGTCGCTTAGATTCAATCGAAAGGCGGGATCGTGCGCTAGCCCAACGCGAACAAGAGAATACTACCCTACGGGAAGATTTGGATAAGCTGAAGCTCCAACGGACGGCCGAGCTAGACAATCTGAAGCGCGAGCGCATGGCCGAGTTGGACAATCTGAAGCGCGAGCGCATCGCCGAGTTGGAACGAATATCGGTGATGTCGGTCGAGGAGGCCAAACAGCAGCTTCTGCAAGCGATAGAGTCGGAAACGCGCGTCGAGGCCAACCGCCTGGTGCGCGAGATCGAGCGGGAAGTCAAAGAACAGGCCGGGGAGCGCGCTCGCCGAATCTTGACCCTGGCCGTTCAACGTTGCACGGCCGAGTTGGTGGTTGAGGCCACCGTCTCGGTAGTCCCGCTGCCCAACGAGGAGATGAAAGGTCGGATTATCGGCCGTGAGGGTCGCAACATTCGGGCGCTGGAGAGCGCCACCGGTGTTGATGTCATCATTGACGACACGCCTGACGCGGTCACCCTGTCGGCCTACGATCCGGTTCGCCGCGAGATCGCTCGTCTCGCCCTGCAACGACTGATAGTTGATGGCCGTATCCATCCAGCCCGTATCGAGGAAGTCGTGCAGAGCGCCAAGGCCGAGATCGAAAAGACAATCCGCGAAGAAGGCGAGACGGCGGCCCTAAACGCCGGCGTGCATGGTCTCAACGCCGAGCTAATCAAAATCCTGGGCCGGCTGAGGTTCCGCACCAGCTATGGACAAAACGTGCTTTATCACTCGGTGGAAGTGGCCCATCTTTGCGCGGCCCTTGCTTCCGAGTTGGGCATTGATGTCACCGCTGCCCGCACCGCTGGCCTGTTGCACGACATTGGCAAAGCGTTGAGCCAGGAAGTCGAAGGCCCGCATGCGCTGATCGGCGCCGATCTGGTCCGACGCTATCTGCGTTCGACTAAGATTTCCTCCGCCGTCGGCAACCACCATGGCGAAATGGACGAGCCGCAATCGCTGGAAGCCCTCCTCGTTCAAATCGCGGACGCTATCAGCGGCTCGCGGCCGGGCGCTCGCCGTGAGTCGGTGGAAAACTACATCAAACGGCTAGAGGCGCTCGAAAACGTGGCAAACTCGTTCCAGGGGGTTGACAAGTCCTATGCGATCCAGGCTGGTCGTGAAGTCCGCATTATCGTAAAACCGGAAGAGGTTGATGACCTATCGGCAATGCGACTAGCTCGCGATATAGTCAAGAAAATCGAGGAGACGCTGGAATACCCCGGCCAGATCAAGGTCACGGTAATGCGCGAAACCAGGGCGGTGGATTTTGCCCGTTAGATCGCTGCGGATGGTAGTTGGTCACAGGCAATAATGATGAACGCTGAAGACTCAACCAGGCTACGGTGATGACAACACAAATTCTAAAAGTGGCGGCCCACTCCAGGCCAAGCGCGGTGGCCGGCGCAATCGCCGGCGTGATCCGGGAATCGGGTCACGCCGAAATGCAGGCGATTGGCGCCAGCGCGGTGAACCAGGCGATCAAAGCCATAGCGATTGCTCGTGGTTACCTGGCGCCCGGCGGGCTGGATATTGTCTGCATACCGTCGTTTACCGATGTGATGATCGGTGATGAGGAGCGCACCGCTGTAAAGCTGGTCATCGAATCCAGAAAGCACCCAGCTACACAGGACACCTAGCTTGGGCTTGTACGACCTCCATGCCCACACCACCGCTTCGGATGGCGGCCTGTCCCCTCAGCAACTGGTAGAGCTGGCGCTCAGGTGCGGAGTAAAGGTGCTGGCGGTGACTGACCACGATACCATTGCCAGCGTCATTCCTTGCCAGGAAGCAGCCCAAGGGTCTGGCCTGGAAGTCTGGGCCGGCGTGGAGATTAGCGCCGATGTGCCGGCGTCCGAAGTCCACATGCTGGGCTATTTTATCAATCCCAACCATTCCGACTTGCGAACCAATTTGGAGGACTTGCGCCGCTCGCGCTTGGAGCGCGGGACGAAGATGGTAGCTCGGCTGAACAAGCTGGGAATGGACATCACCTGGGAACGAGTACAAGAGATAGCAGGCGACGCCAGCATCGGGCGGCCGCACATCGCCCAGGCGCTGCTGGAAAAAGGATACGTCAGCACAATGAAGGACGCCTTCAGCCGTTTGATAGGCCGGAATGGGCCGGCCTATGTGGAGCGCACAAAGCTGACGCCGGCGGAGTCAGTCGCCCTTATTCGAGAAGCCGGTGGTTTCGCTTCGCTGGCCCACCCACAATACGTTATGAGCGAGGCCAAACAGGCCGGCAGGCTAATCAACCTTGATAGCTTCATCGAGGAGCTGGTCGAATCCGGCCTGGAAGGGATCGAGGTCTATTACCCCGACCTGCCAACCGATTTGCAGAACCGGCTGTTGAACCTGGCTGATCGCTACAAGCTGATTACCACCGGCGGCACCGACTTCCACGGTCTGCCTGGACAGCTCACTCGACTGGGCGATGTACAGATCCCCGATGGCGTAATAGCGCAGATGCGCGAGTGGAACGCTGCTCGCCTCGCCAGCAACTAGCTCCTATCCCTTACAGTCGTGAGCGAAATTGTCGAGCCTTTATGCTAATTGTTTTCCATAGACCCTACAGCGTTGAGCGTAATCATTGAGCCATACCACGTCGCCT
>JBCLEL010000138.1:0-6459 GCA_038913435.1 Chloroflexota bacterium | reverse complement strand
GGTTAAGAAACCATCTCAAAACCGCAGAGACGCAGAGGCGCAGAGGAAATTCAATTATGTCCTGTCGGCGTGTTAATCGCGGTAGACAATCAGACAAACAAAAGGGAGTCCAGAGGGATACTCCCTCTGGCGGGGGTCTGGGGGTGTCACCCAGCGGAAATTCCCCTTCTCCCGCGCGCGGGAGAAGGGGATCAAGGGGATAAGGGCAGCCAATTATGTTCGAGTGGGGGCATCGCCTAAGATTCAACCGCAGTGGGCGGTGACTTTTGAGATAGTTTCTAAATACATGCCGTACACATTCCTCCTTTCGCCTATGGTGTAAAATGAATTTGCCCAAAGGGAGAGGTAGAACGATCGCTCAAGTGGGTATCGCTAAACACCCTCTGTATGTAAGCCTAATTGATTGACGGTGGCTTGAATGACGTGTAACATTGATAGTGAATCTGGGGCTTCAGCAGCAGAGGGGCACCGTTTGCTGTTCATGCTGCGATGAAGATGATCCAGGTAACCGTACAAGGAGAGATTGGCAGATGTTGACACTTACCGCGCAGGCGACTACTCAGCTAAAGCAGTTGATTGACAAACAGGGCGATCCGCAGGCCGTTCTGCGCGTATTTGTTTCGCCGGGCGGATGCTCAGGATTTCAGTACGGCATGGCGCTTGACGACGCCATCCAGGAAGGTGATGAGATATTTGCCCAGGACAACATAAGGGTTGTGGTGGACGAATTTAGCCTGCAACACTTGGATGGCTCAGAGATTGATTACATTGATGGGCTGATGGGAGCCGGTTTTACCGTCTTAAATCCCAAGTCCGTCTCTAGCTGCGGTTGCGGTCATTCGTTCCATACCGCCGAAGAGCAGGGCGCTGCCCAGAAGTGCAGCTAAGCTTTAAGTCGTTTATGTCGGCCCGGCGGCAATGGGCCGGCTCTCGGCTAGCACTTAGGTAGCTCGTTTCTAAGATCATAGTTCCAGTTGACGTATCCCCTCTTGGTTAAACCGGAGGGGATACCTGTTTTTGCGCTCCGACGTAGTCATCGCAGCCCGGGGCCTTGTGCCCCGCATCCTACCCGTCGCAGGGGACCAGCCATCGCCAGGCGAGTTGCCCAGGGAGACCTGCGCTACGGGCTTGCCCCTACATCGAGCTTGTTTCGTACATCAGAGGCCAGAGCTTTAACGCCTTGACAGGCAATTTATCCTGCGAATAAAGCAAAAACAAGGTGGCAGGGGCGAGATTTGAACTCGCGACCAAGGGCTTATGAGTCCCCTGCTCTACCGCTGAGCTACCCTGCCAACTGCGCTAAGATTCTAACACTAGCCCAGACAACCAGGCAAATTCGCACCGGCCTGCCATTCTTCCCAGACCTTACCAGCGGCAAAGAACTACTTACAACAATATGTATAATTTCCCCTACAACCTCGCTATCTGGCTGGATCGTGAGGGAGGACGCCCGCCTTCGGGCCGGCGCAAGGGGAATCTGATGAAGGCGGCCTTAATGTCAAGAAACGCCGACGATACACTCCTGATCGGCGAGACGCTTGGCCGGCTGTTGGCAGGGGGCGAGACGGTGGCCTTGTCCGGCCCATTCGGCGCCGGCAAGACGGTGTTCGCCCAGGGAGTCGCCGTCGGACTGGGCATCAAAGACCACCTGACTAGCCCCAGCTTTGCCCTAGCAAACAGCTATCATTCCGAAGAACGTCAGCTTGACCTGCATCACCTCGACTTGTACCGAGTGGCTACCACCGATGAGGCGCTGGCATTCGGTCTTGAGGAGTACTTTGGCTGGTCAGCCGTCACCTTGATCGAATGGCCGGCGGCGGTTGACGGTGTGCTGTCGGAGGATACCGTTCAAGTTGACATCTCCTTGAAAAACGGCGACCAACGGCGCATCGTCATATCATTTCCAGGCAGATACGTGGACATGGGGGAGCAGTTCCTAGTGCAAGCTCAAGATAGCCTTTTGGGAGGGACTGTAGATGACGACAATCGTCCGTAGCGCGGGGGCTTGTCCCCCGCTACCTTCCCCATTCGGCTGGGGACAAGCCCCCGCCCTACAATTTTTGGCCGCTCACTGGAAGGTCGTCTCACCATTCCCAAAATGGTCGCCTGATCGTGCACTAGGACATATCCGGCGTAACCTCCCAGGCAACTCCGGCAACGATGAATTGACAAGCGCCAGTAGTGAAGCGTCGCTTCGAGAGATCGAAGCTGTTCTCCTGACGCCATCCAGCAGAGATTTGGAAGGATGATCCCAAAGCCTTGATACTACTGGCGATTGATACCGCCGGCCAATTGCCGGGACTGGCTTTTTGTAAGGACAATACGGTACTCTATGAGTATAGCTGGCGCTCGCAGCGCAACCACACCGTCGAGTTGATGCCAAATATCGAGCGCGGATTCGCTGAGGTCGGTCTGTCCGGCGGAGAGGTTGACATTCTAGCGGTGTGTACGGGGCCGGGCAGTTTCAACGCAACGCGCGTAGGTGTCACGACCGCGAAGATCTTGGGGCTAGTTTGGGACCTTCCGGTGTACGGTGGCACCTGTTTTGAAGTCGGCGCCTATGCGCTGCGGTCGCTGGTAGGGGATATACTTATTCAAGTAAGTTTAGGGCGCGGGAACTGGGCGGTGCAGACCTTTAGTTGCAATGGCCGGGAGGCGGCGCCATTGACTGAGACCGAGGTGGCGACTGATGGCTTAGGAGATACTGCCGGCGGCAGTTACGCAGCGGTAGTGCTTGACGATCCACCATCCGACATTCCGAGATTTTCGGCTCCCGTTCTTACCCGCCGGCCAGCCTGGGTTGCTGAGTGGGCGGCCGGCCAGATTGCCGCCGGTCTACCAGGCCCGATTGATAGAGTGGAGCCGTACTACATTCAGCCGGCGCGGATCACTGCTCCGACGCGCAACACCTTCGGGAGTCGGTAGGATGCCGTACCTCGTCAGGTACATGGGGCTGGAGGACGTGGATGACGTTGGCCGGGTGGACCGCGAGTGTTTCACCATTCCCTGGCCGCTCAGCGCCTACCGGCGCGAGTTGCGGGACAATCGCACCAGCCGCTATGTCGTTTTAACCTGGCGCGATGGGTCGGTCCGCCCGGAGGAAGCGGCGTCTATCTACCAATGGCCGGAGACTCAGCCGGAGCCAAGTTCCAACGGCAACGGTGGGCTGGGTTGGGCGATGCAACAATTGTTCCGACCTCTCGGTCTTGGAAGCGTCGCTGCCCACCCTGAAAGGGAACGAAAGGACACCCTAGTCGGATTCGCCGGCCTCTGGTTGATGGTGAACGAGGCCCACGTTACCACCATCGGTGTGAAAGAATCTCTGCGCGGACGCGGCCTAGGTGAGCTGCTTTTCGCCAGCATGATGGACCTTGCGATAGAGATTGACGCCCGCCGAGTCACGTTGGAGGTGCGCGCTTCAAACACCGGCGCGCAGAACCTCTATCGCAAATACGGATTGGTGGATGAGGGTATCCGCAAACACTACTACTCAGACAATAACGAGGACGCGCTCATAATGTGGAGTGGAGACCTGAATGATCTTGAATATCGGAAAAAACTGCGGACTAATATGACCCAGCTCACCGCTCGCCTCCGTGGCACCGCCTTGACACCGTGGTACTATCGCGAGCACCTGAATCAGGTCAATAGCCGCTCTAATCTAACTCCATAAATCTGTTCGGATGGAATAATGCCCAGCGGCAAGACAATAGCCATTTTTGATGCTCACGCGCTAATTCACCGCGCCTATCACGTGCTGCCGCCACTCTCGACTGCTACGGGCGAGCCTGTTCACGCCGTCTATGGTTTTACCTCGATGTTGATAAAGGCGTTGGGCGAACTCAGGCCGGACTACATAGCTGTCGCTTTCGACCGAGCGGGGCCAACTTTTCGTCATCAGGAATACCAGGACTACAAGGCCCAGCGTGCGCCAACCCCGGATGACCTCGTCAGTCAGTTTGATCTTGTACGCGAGGTCACCGACGCTCTGGGCCTGACCATCTACGACCTGGACGGTTACGAGGCCGATGATGTGCTCGGCACGTTGGCGAAACAGGCGGCGAAAGCCGGCCTGCAAGTAATTATCGTCACCGGCGATAGCGATACCCTCCAGCTCGTCACTGACAACGTTCGGGTCGTCACTCCAAAAGTTGGCTTCAGCGAGACTGTGACCTACGACGTGGCGGCGGTAAAAGCTAGGTATGGTATCCCTCCTCAAGCGCTGGCGGATTGGAAGGCGATCAGGGGCGACCCTTCTGACAACATCAAAGGCGTAGCCGGCATCGGCGAAAAAGGAGCGACCAAGCTCCTCAGCGAGTTTGGTTCGATTGATAATCTGCTGGCAAGAATGGCTGACGTTGACCCGAAGGTAGCCCAGAAACTAGCCGGCCAGGAAGAACTGCTGCGGAAAAACCTCCGGCTGGTCACCATAGTCACCGATGCGCCGGTCGAGCTAGACCTGGATAGATGCAAGTTCGATGGCGTGCCGGCCCAGCAAGCCGTTCAAGTGTTAAACAAGTTCGAGTTTAAGTCACTGATCCCGCGCATTCAACCATTGATCCGGCGGCCGGCGATTGCCTCTCCGGTCGGACTTTCAAGCGCGGGCCAGCAAACCTCATTTCTGCCTGAAGTCCCATCGGATGGGGACAACTTGAAGGCAGGATTCGGGCCGGTCAAGATAGTCGAGACTCCGGCCGAGCTTGAGGCATTGGCGCGCCGACTGGAAAGGGCCGGCTCCTTCGCCTTCGACACCGAGACCACCGGCCGCGATCCGATGCAGGTTGCGCTGGTTGGGATGTCGCTCTGCTATCAGGCCGGCGAATCCTATTACATCCCGCTGCGCCAGCCGGTCGGCCGGACCAAGCTGTCGGTCAGCGATTTACGGCAAGCACTAGGCCCGGTCTTTGCCAATCCCACCATTGGCAAACACGGCCATAACGCCAAGTACGACGTTATAGTGTTAGCTGAGGCCGGCATCCCAGTCGAGGGAATCACTTTCGACACGATGATCGCGGCTGCCCTATCCGACAACCTAAGCCATAGCCATGGTCTTAAGGACATGGCCACCAATCGGCTCGGATTGGCGATGACGCCAATCGAGGACTTGATTGGCAAGGGCAAGAACCAGTTGATGATGGACCAGGTGCCGGTCGAAAAAGTGGCAACTTACGCCGGCGCCGACGCCGAGGCCACCTTCCGGCTGGTTGGACCGCTCAGGGCTGACCTGGCGCGCACTGGCGCTCAGATGGTGTTTGAAGAGGTCGAGATGCCGTTGCTGCCGGTCCTGGCTGATATGGAGCGGGCCGGCGTCGCCGTTGACGCGGCCTACCTAAAAGAGATGTCCGCCACCATGAGCCAGCAGATAAACGAGATCGAGCGGCAGATTCTTGATCTGGTCGGCCACTCGTTC
This sequence comes from Chloroflexota bacterium, assembly GCA_038913435.1. Classification (GTDB taxonomy): domain Bacteria; phylum Chloroflexota; class UBA6077; order FW602-bin22; family JBCLEL01; genus JBCLEL01. The sequence continues at coordinate 1,049 of JBCLEL010000138.1, read as the reverse complement.
AACATCAACAGCACCCAGCAGCTAGCGACGGTGCTTTTTGGTGAACTGGGGCTAAAAGGCGGCCGTCGCACCAAATTCGGTTACAGCACCGACGCTGACACCTTGGAGCGCTTGCGGAACGAGCACCCGGCCATCAGCCTGATCTTGGAACATCGTCAGTTGGGCAAGCTCAAGTCCACTTACGTTGACGCGCTGCCGCTGATGGTGAATCCACGGACAAATCGAGTCCACACTTCATATAACCAGATCGGCGCGGCAACCGGGCGGCTGTCCTCCGTCGAACCAAACTTGCAGAACATCCCGATCCGCACCGAGCTAGGCAAACAGGTGCGTAAGGCGTTTATCGCCGCTGGCGACGGCAACGCGCTGTTGTCGGCCGACTACTCGCAGATCGAGTTGCGGTTGCTGGCGCACATGACCGATGACCCGGACCTCAAAGCAGCCTTCGCCGCCAATCAAGACATCCACGCCACAACCGCCAGCCAGGTGATGGGCGTGCCGCTGGATCAGGTCACTTCCGACATGCGCCGGTCGGCCAAAGCGATCAATTTCGGAATCATATACGGGATAAGCGACTACGGCTTGTCGCAGGCGATTGGGATAACGCCGACCGAAGCCGGCCTGTTCATCAAGCAGTACTTTGCAAAATATCCGCGGGTCCAGCAGTACCTTGAGTCAATCAAACGCCGGGGAATGGAGGAAGGCTTCGTCAGCACGCTGCTTGACCGGCGGCGCTACATGCCGGACTTAATATCATCTAACCGCCAGATCCGCATGGCGGCTGAACGGGCCGCGATCAACATGCCGCTGCAAGGCACCGCCGCTGACATCATCAAGCTGGCGATGATTAAACTGCACGAAAAACTACGCGGCCGCAGCGATTGCCAGATGCTGCTTCAGGTCCACGACGAGCTGCTATTCGAGGTGAAGACGGCCTCGCTTGCCGAGATCAGTGGAATCGTCCGCGACACGATGGAAAACGTGATGCCACTATCCGTCCCGATAAGGGTTGACCTCTCCTCAGGTCCCAACTGGTGCGATCTCGCCTA
>JBCLEL010000137.1:0-6482 GCA_038913435.1 Chloroflexota bacterium | reverse complement strand
TCTCCTTTTTAGCGTTGGCGATGACCTCAGGAGCGATGTGGGCCGGCACCTGCTCGTAGTGATCGAACTTCATCTCATAAGATCCGCGCCCTTGTGAAATGGAGCGGAGGTCAGCGGAGTATCGCCGCATCTCGGCCATCGGTATAGTAGTTTGGATCACGCTGACGCCACCCTCAGGGGTCAAGCCGAGGACTCTTCCTCGCTTGGTGTTCAGATCGCTCATGATGTCGCCAACATATTGTTCCGGTACAGTGATATTGACCAGCATGATTGGCTCTAACAGGATCGGCTGAGCCTGCTCGATACCCTTTTTGAAAGCGTGGCTAGCCGCCACCTTGAAAGACATCTCGGAAGAGTCAACCGCATGGTAAGAGCCGTCGTAGAGGGTGACCTTGAGGTCCACAACCGGATAGCCGGCCAGCACGCCCTCATGTATGGCTTCCCGTACACCCTTCTCCACCGCAGCAATGTATTGCTTGGGCACCGCGCCACCTACCACCCGTTCGCTGAACTCGAAGCCGGCGCCGCGCGGAAGCGGCTCGACCTCTAAGAAGACATGCCCGTATTGACCGTGACCGCCAGTCTGTTTTTTATGCTTGTATTCTGAACTGGTGGGGGTCTGAACAGTCTCCCGATATGGCACGCTAGGCAGGCGCAACTCGACATCCACGCCGAACTTATGTTTCATCTTTTGCGCGGTAACGTCAGCATGCAACTCGCCCATCGCCGTGAGAATGGTCTCGCCGGTGGCTGACTCTTTGTAAACGCTGATCGCCGGATCCTCCTCCATAATCCGGGAGATGGCCTCGCCCAGTTTGTCTAGATCAGCCTTTGCTTTTGGCACGATTGAAGCAAAATAGACTGGTGATGGGAATTTGATGCCAGGCAGAATGAGGGACTTATCTTTGGACGACAGGGTGTCTCCAGTGCTACTCTCCTGTAGCTTGGCAATCGCGCCGATGTCGCCGGCGCTGACCTGGCCCACTGGCTCCTGCGTCTTCCCACGCACGCTGTAAAGTTGCCCGATGCGCTCCTCAAGCCGGCGATTGGCGTTGTGAACGTGGCTATTACTCTTCAGCGTCCCGGAATACACTCGGAAGTAGGTCAGCTTGCCGACAAACGGATCCGCCGTAGTCTTAAACACTAACGCGGCCGGTGGCCCGGCTGGATCAGCCGGCAGCTTGACGATTTTATCGGAAGAAGCCTCGTTGGCCTGAACCGCTGGCCGGTCAACCGGAGAAGGGCAATATTCGACGATGGCATCCATAATCTGTTTGACAGCTTGATTGTGAAGGGCCGAGCAAACTAAGACCGGCACGACCGATCCGTTGAGTATGCCGGCGCGAAGACCAGCCCTTATCTCGTCTTCGCTAAGAGCCTCCCCGTCTAAATACTTCATCATCAACTCATCTTCATTCTCGACGGCAGCCTCGATCAACTTTTCACGCATCTCGCTGAATTGGCTTTCCACGTCGGCCGGGAGCGGCATCTCAGCGCCGTCGCCGGCGGCATAAGCTTTACCGCCAACCAGGTCTAAGACTCCTTTGAAATTGGCCTCGGCGCCAATGGGAATCTGCATCGGCACGATCTTCTTGCCAAAGCGGGCGCGCATCTGGTCCACTGTGCGGAAGAAATCGGCATTCTCGCGGTCTATTTTGTTGACCACGATCATCCGAGGCAGCCCTTTTTCTTCGCTGTGTTGCCAGATAAGCTCAGCGCCAATCTCGACGCCACCGGTCGCGTCAAACAGGATGATGGCGGTGTCAACCACTGCCGCTGCCTCGTAAACCTCACCGATAAAGTCAGTGAAGCCAGGGGCGTCAATCAGATTTACGCGCCGGCCTTGCCAGTCAAATGGCATCAGCGACAACTGAACGGAGATGTGTCGTCTCGTCTCCTCCGGATCATAGTCGGACACGGTAGTGCCATCATCAACCCGGCCTATCCGATTGATTACTCCGGAATTGAAAAGAAACGCTTCAGTCAGCGTGGTCTTGCCCGCGCCACCGTGTGAAAACAGCCCCACGTTCCTTATCGCTGAAGTCGCGTAATCTCTCATGTTTCAATCCCCACTCGGTCTGGTGACTAAATGCGGCTTTTGCTCAAGCCGGCCAAGAAATTATAGCAAAAGGTGTAATTGTTCAGATTCGAGAGGTTTCGTCCCCCTCACTGCCAGCATTGGGTGAAGCCGACCTCATCCCCCTGACCCCCTTCTCCTCGCAGGAGAAGGGGGAACTGACACTCGTGGGGGACACCCCCACATCCCCCGGCCAGGGCTTCGCCCTTGCAACCCGTTGCAGTTTTCACCAATCGGATGTCGCCGGACACGATATGAGCTTGGATTGATGCGCAGGGGCTTGCAAACTGATCCCCCTAAATCTGAACACTTACCAAAAGGTAGGCGCTAGACTGCGCCGGCCGGTTGGCAACTAGATGTGCTAACCCCTAAAATGGTCGTGCTTGCGATCAGCAGAGATGCTTTTCATAGTAAATATGCCAATTGAGGGGGATTAGATGCCGGTTAGCCAGGAATTGCTGGACATCCTGGTCTGTCCAGCCTGCAAAGCGTCGCTAGATAACTTGGTTGACACGTTGGTCTGCGTCCAGTGCGGGCGCCGTTATCCAGTCCGCGATGACATCCCGATAATGCTTATCGAGGAGGGCGACAAAGGTAAAGCTGAGCGTGAAAAGGCCGCCGGCGGACGGTAGTCCGGCAAATCTTAACGTGTTTTTCAGTCCTGTTTGACGGACGCCCATCTACCATGGAATAGAAAAGCATTGTTTGGCTAGTCCTACGGGCTCATATTGTCAATTTGAGGGTCGCCTGTGGTGACCGAAAGAATCTGCGCCCAGAAGGATCTGAGTTGTGGAGCGAGGCCCTTTGGTCCCTTATAAGTAGCTCAGAGCATGTTTGGCAGAGGTGGGCTGTGTGACTAAGAAGGTGAGCTTTGGGGCTGCTGTTCTCTCGATCCTGGGGTAAACTGGGCTTGATAGCCCTCCTATCTATGCAGATGCTGTATCTCGCTCCGCGCCCCGCTTGGGCTGAAGCCGATTCGCCGCTTTCACCAACCACTGACACCAGTCCATTCGGTATAGCCCACATAGCCTACGGTAGCGACCTGCCCAACGATCAACGCTACAATCTGGCGGCATCAGCCGGCGCTCGCTGGAACCGTTGGGCGCTCTACTGGAACGAGGTAGAGATAGCGCCCGGCGTCTTCGATTTTTCCGCGATTGATAGGACAGTCCAGGCGGACAGCTCTCACGGTTTTGGCAGCAACGTAGTCTTGATGGGGACGCCACACTTCTATGCGACCGCCGGCTCGTTTTCAGCGCCCAGTCCGCGGATTGACACGCGTGGATGGCCACCGCCTCAAATTGAGGAAGGGCCGACCACTCTAAGCGCGTGTAGCTCGACGACTTCGGCGCCGAGCTCCCTGTTTCTGCCCATTTTCGCCGACAGCACTGACTACTTTGTGCCAGGCAAGCAAGTCAACGGCTCGAACCCCTGGGCGCGTTTCGTGAACACAACCGTTAGCCGTTACCGCGACCAGGTGAAGTATTGGGAGATGTGGAACGAGCCGGACTTCGCATTTTTCTGGATGTGCGGGACCAGCGACCCGCAGGTGCGGGTGCAAACTTATGCGCGTCTGCTTAAAGTCGGCTACCTGGCGGCCAAGTCGGCCGACCCGGAGGCGAAAGTGCTGCTGGGCGGAATGATGTATTGGGAGTGGGCCAACCGCACCGGTCAGCAGCAGGCCTGGCTCAAAGCCTTCCTCGATCAGCTTGAGAAAGATTCAGCCAGGATGGCAAATAACTACTACTTTGACATCATCCCCTGGCACTGGTATAGCCGTTCGAGCGATATATACTGGCGCGTGCGCGCCGCCGAAGTCTTGCTGAAAGAGCGCGGAATCCTGGGCAAAAAGATGTGGGTCAACGAATCGAACGCGCCGGCCTGCGGTGAGCCGCCTAATAATGCCCCCTGCGAGGGCCGGCAGTGGAACTCAGGCACCGCGACGTTGGAAGAGCAGGCCGCGTTTGTCATCCAAGCATTTGCCTGGGGGCTGGCGGCTGGCCTGGATCGCCTGTTCATCTTTCAGCTCTACGACGATGGGAATAGCTCGTCGTATGGTCTCATTCGCAACGATGGCACTGCCCGGCCAGCTTACGCCGCCTATAAAGTGGCCAGCAGCTACTTGAACGGAGCAACGAGCGCCAGCCGGCGGGCGGTCGGCGATGCGGAGGTCGTGGAGGTCTGGGCAACGCCATCTGGCGAGCCGCGCCGGCGGTTGACGGTGGCCTGGAGCAGGACCAGTCAGCCGATCCAGGTCGAGATTGACGCCATATCCACCTCAGCCAAGCTGGTTAATCAAGACGGTGGCTGGATCACCGTCACGTCATCCAATGGGAAGTACCTCATAGCATTGCCGGCTGCGACCAACAACCGTAGCTTCGATCTTAACACCAGCAATGATTTCATCATCGGAGGAAAACCCAAGATACTGGTGGAGTACCCATCAACTGACACCGGCGCGCCGACCAGCCGGCTTGGATTCACCACCCTGGTGGCAATAGGTTCATGGGTGAATATTAGTTGGAGCGCGACCGACCAGGGCTGGGGGATCGAAAGCTATGACGTGCAGTATCAAATAGTCGCGCCCGACGCCCAATGGCAATTCTGGTTGAGCGCCACCAAGCAGACTAGCGCGATATTCTTCGGCGCGCCGAATACAAGCTACCGCTTCAGGGTGCGGGCGCGAGACCAGGCCGGCAACGTTGAATCTTGGCCTACCGACGACAAGGCAGGCACGGTTCGCTTTCTGGCCAGCGACGCGATTTATCGAGTCCTGCTGCCGAACATGCTGAAAAGCGCCAATGGTAGCTGGTAGCTCGGTGAACCACAACGGAATGATTCATTCGCCTGCGGCGAACCGCCACGAATGAAAAATCTATTTTGGGTAGGGGCGTCCTTCGGCTGAAGGACGCCCCTACTACCGAATCCATTGCAAATTCACCACAAAGGCACAAAGACACAAAGTCCACTTTGATCTTAAGTTTGCTTCGTGCCTTTGTGTCTTTGTGGTTAATCTGGAACCGAAAACATAACAAGGAATTAACGAGATGATGCCATTAGACAACCCGCCAAACGACCATAATGCGCCTGCCAGAATTGACAGGAAGACTCAGCCGTCAGCCTATTCCCCTTCGGGCGCCGGCTGATCGGCAAGTTCGATCAGATGGCCGAGCTTCTCTTTCTTAACCCGCAGGTAATCAATGTTGTTTGGAGTCGGCGAGACCGGCATAGGGACTCGCTCGATCTCCAAGCCATATCCTTGTAGCCCGACAAACTTACGCGGGTTGTTGCTCAACAGCTTGATCTTGCGGATGCCGAGGTCAACCAGTATCTGAGCGCCTATGCCGTAATGACGCATGTCCGGCGGGAATCCAAGCGCAGTGTTGGCCTCGACGGTGTCATGTCCGTGGTCTTGAAGGTCATAGGCGCGGATTTTGTTGTGGAGGCCGATGCCACGTCCTTCATGCCCCCGCAGATAGACTATGGCGCCCCGGCCAGCCTCGCCGATGATCTTCATCGCCTGGCGCAGCTGAAAGCCGCAGTCGCAGCGCGATGAGCTGAATACGTCGCCGGTCAGACATTCCGAATGGACCCGGGCCAGCGTTGGCTCATCGCTGCTGAGTTCTCCCATCACGAAGGCGACGTGCTGGTCTTTATCTATCAGGTCTTCATAACCAATAATCGTGAAGTCGCCATATTCGGTCGGCAACTGGGCCTGCGAGATACGCCTGACCAGCTTTTCGCCACGATGCCGGTACTCGATCAGTTGGGCCACGCTGACAATTCTGAGTTCGTGCATTTGGACGAAACGCTCGAGGTCCGGCAGACGAGACATCGTGCCATCGTCGTTCATGATCTCGCAGATCACGCCGGCCGGATACAGACCTGCCATCTTGGCCAGATCAACCGACGCTTCAGTTTGGCCTGCCCGGACCAGTACGCCACCCTCCCGATAGCGCAAGGGAAACGTGTGCCCAGGTCGGATGAAATCGTAAGCGGTGGATTTTGGGTCTATCAATGCTTTGACGGTGGCTGCCCGGTCGTAAGCCGATATGCCGGTGGTGACGCGACCTTTTGCCTCGACCGAGATGCAGAAGGCAGTCCCATACTTTGAGGTATTCTCCGGCACCATTAAGGGAATGTGCAACTCGTCGAGCCGGTTGCCAGGCAACGCAATACAGATCAGCCCCCGCCCATATTTGGACATAAAGTTAATGGATTCCGGTGTCACCTTCTCGGCGGCAATTGCTAGGTCGCCTTCGTTTTCCCGGTCTTCATCGTCAACGATGATGACCATCTTACCCTGTCGGAAGTCCTCGACAGCCTCTTCAACGGTTGCAAATGGCATGGCCTCTCTCCCTGGAACTCGTTCCTCGTTTCTGGTTAAGTTGTTGATCGCCACCAC
>JBCLEL010000136.1:0-6541 GCA_038913435.1 Chloroflexota bacterium | reverse complement strand
TCCCTCACCAAAGACTGCGTTGCCCCCATCTGTCAACCGGCTATCCCGACCGGGCGCTTTTTGCTACACTCGGCTTGCCTTCGGCAATGATATTCCAAAAGGACGGACGAGATGGCAGAGCATATAGATTTCCAACTCAGGACAGACCCACATCCAATCGTGCGATACAGTTCAGGGCTGACCGTTTATGAGGAAGGCTTGGTCAATGGCCGGCTGGTCGGACGCTACTGGTCGGCAGCCGGCCGGATCAAGCCGGATCTAGACATTCCGCCGACATTAGAGGCGACGGCCGACCTGCCGGTGACGGCCTTTCATCTGGAGATTGACGGTCAGGCATTAGACAACCACTGGGACTGGGTTGGCGTCCAGGAGATACCGGACCAACGTGGCGGCAAACATCTGGCCGTCGAGTTGAAACACCGCGTCAGGCCAGTGACGGTAAAGGCGCACACCAGGCTGGACGGAACGCCGGTGATGACTCGCTGGTTGGAGATCACGAACTTGGCCGACCGGCCGGCCGCTCTGAGCAGCGTTTTCCCGTTCGCCGGGCTGCTCTGGTTCATCAGGGACTACCGTGGCCTGCTGCCAACCGGCGTCAAAGACCCGTTCACCCTGGGCTATTTCAATAACAACGTCCGCACGCGCGCTCACTATGGGCCAGAGGGCAACTTCGCCTGGCTGTCGCTGCCCTACGGCTGGTACGTTCACGAGGGCCGGACCGGTCGTTCGGGCCACGGCGCGCCGTTTTTTATGCTGAAGAACGAATGCAACGGCGAGTTCTTCACCGGCGAGGTTGCCTGGTCCACCAACTGGCGGTTGGAGTTCTACTGCGACCACGAGCCGGCCAATCCGGACGCCGCCATCTGTTTCCGGGCCGGGCCGGCCGGCACGCCGCCGCAAAGGGTAATCGCGGCCGGCGAAAGCGTTGTCACGCCTTCCGTGCACCTCGGCCACACCCATACCGACCTTGATGGCGCGGCGCAGGCGATGCACGCCCACGTCCGGACCTCGGTCCTGCCGCCGCAACCGCCGGGACGCGCTCAGTTGGTTGAAGCCAACCACTGGGGCCTCATGAAGGACAAAATCTCGGAAGAAGCCCTGGTACGTGACATAGATGTCGCGGCTGATGTGGGTTGCGAGTTATACATACTGGACGCCGGCTGGTTCGGTAAAGAGTATGGCCAGTGGAGTCTCGTCATTGGCGATTGGGACTCGGCGCCGTGGTTGCCGAACGGGGTGGAGGCGATCCGCGACCATGTACACCGGCGCGGCATGCTGTTTGGTCTATGGATGGAGCCGGAGTGCGTGGGCGAGTTCAGCAGCGTCAAGAAAGCCCATCCCGACTGGCTCTTGATGCGTGACGGCGCGCCGGTTGTCCGCAAGTTCCCCAGCGGCAACCGCTATGCCCTCGACCTGAGCAAGCCGGAGGTTGCCGCCTGGGTCGAATCGGAGGTGTTCCGCGTCATCGAAAAGTTCAAGCTCGATCTCTTCCGCTTGGACTACAACATCTACGTCCAGGAGGGCGGCCAGCGTTACAACCAGGGCTATATCGAGAACACGCTCTGGTACCACAACGACGTGTTGTATCGTATCTTTGATCAGGTGCGCGAGAAATACCCGCAGCTGATCTTGGAGAACTGCTCGTCCGGCGGCGGCCGGACCGACCTCGGCATAGTTCAGCGATTTCACACCACCTGGACTTCGGACTGGGCAACCTCGCCGCGTGGCCTATCGGTGTTGAACTCGATGACGCTGCGATTGCCGCCGGAGATCGTCAATCGCATCTACGGCGCGATGAACGAGGACACCTATCTCTACGGCGACATTGACTTCCAACTCCGGGTCGCTTTTATGGGGCATCCGGTTCTAATGGGCATTTCCCCTTCGGTCGCCGAACAGAACCCACGTTCACGCGAGCGGATCATCCACCATATTCAGCTTTACAAGAGCTTCATCCGGCCGATGCTCTCGACTTGCAAGGTCTATCACCACACGCCGGCGCTCGACTTCTGGCATCCGCAGGACTGGTGCGTGTTGGAGTATGTGTCCGAAGACGCCCGGCGGGCGGTCGTTGCCATCTTCCGCTTGGCGCCGGACACCGGGCCGGACTATACGTTCTTGCCGCGCGGGCTGGACTCGTCGTTGCGCTACAAGGTGACACGCGACAACAAGGGCCGGACCGCCATCGTCGCCGGCGAAACGTTGATAGACCAGGGCCTTCGCGTGCGGCTGGAAAGCCCGCTGACCTCCGAATTCCTGTTGTTTGAGGCTGAATGATGAGCGACGAACGCATTATTGACTACCGCTATCCCAAGATCTTCTCGCTGGCCGGCAGAACCGCCATCGTCACCGGCGCCGCCTCCGGCTTGGGCCGGGCGATGGCTATCGGCTTGGCCTCCGCCGGCGCCAACCTGGTGACGGCCGACGTTCAGGCCGATTTGAGCAAGCAGTTGGCCGACGAGCTGACCGGCCGGGGCAATAATGCTGTCGCAGTTGAGGTTGACGTCACCGATTGGATGGCGGTCGAGCGGATGACAAGCACAGCGGTCGAGCGTTTTGGGCAAGTTGACATACTGGTGAATAGCGCCGGCGTCGGCGCGCGCAAGCCGGCCGAGGACTGGGATCACGAGACCTGGGACCGGGTCATCCGGGTCAACCTGACTGGCACTTTCTACTGCTGCCAGAGCGTCGGCCGGCGCATGCTTCAGCAAGGTAGCGGGGCTATCATCAACATCGCTTCAATTGGCGGTCTGGCCGGCTACGCGGGGAGCGTTGGCTATCAGGCCAGCAAGGGTGGCGTGGTGCAGATAACGCGGACGCTGGCGGTTGAATGGGCCAAACGCGGCGTGCGGGTAAATGCCATTGCGCCAAATCCGTTTGAAACGCCGCTGGTGCTCAAGCTGTGGCGAGAAGAGCCTGGTCTCTACGACAGCTTCAACGCGCGCACGCCAATGGGCCGCCTGGGCCGGCCGGAGGAGTTGGTCGGGCCGGCAATCTTCCTGGCTTCCGATGCCGCGTCAATGGTCACCGGCCACATCCTAGCGGTTGACGGCGGCTATCTGGCGATGTAGGTGAAGTGCACAGACGCAGAAGGCATCTGCCGCTCCGTAGGGGCGTTCAATTGAACGCCCCTACCAGTGAGCCTGCGTTGGTTTTACTAGCCTAGCTGCGGCTTCAGAATGACCTTGGTGTAACCCTCGATCCGCTTGTCGAACTTATCATAGGCCACCGACGCTCCCGACAGCGGCACCTCGTGCGATACGACAAAGCTCGGCTTGGCCCGGCCGGCGACGATCAGGTCGCGCAGGTAGGCGTTATACCGCTTGACGTTGCACTGGCCGGTCTTGAGCACCAGGCCCTTCTCGAAGATCTTGCCAAACGGGATCAGTAGCAGGCCTTGCTTGGCATTGTCGTCAACGCCACCGGGGTCAGCCGGCACGTAGAGGCCGGGGATGCCTAATATACCGGTAGGATTCACCAGCCGGGTCAGCGCGCTCAGGACCGCGGCCGGTATCTCGCGGGCGGCCTTGGTGTCGCATGCCTGGTATCCCACCGCGTCAATCCCCTTGTCCACGCCGTCGCCGTGGCGCATCGCTCGGATCTGTTCGACCGGGTCTCCTTCGTCGAAGTTGATTGGAATGGCCCCGATCTTCTGGGAGACCGCCAGGCGTTCGGGCACGCGGTCAACCGAATAGACCTCGGACGCGCCGCGAATTATGCAACTGTAGGCTGCCATAATTCCTACTGGGCCGGCGCCGAAGACCGCGACCGACTCGCCGGGCTTCACCTCGGCCAGCTCCGCCCCGTGATAGCCGGTTGGAAAGATGTCTGACAGCATAGCAAAGTCGGACTCATTCTCCTTGCCAGCAGGCAACGGCAGGCAGTTGAAATCGGCGAAAGGCACCCGCAGGTACTCGGCCTGGCCGCCGGGATATGGCCCCATAGCCACGTAGCCGTAAGCGCCGCCGGCGAAGCCTGGGTTGACGGTCAGGCAAAAGCCGGTGAACCCGCGCTGGCAGTTCTTGCAGAAGCCACAGGCCACGTTGAAAGGCATGACGACGCGGTCGCCCTTGTTAACTGTCTTCACCGCATTCCCAACTTCGATGACAATGCCCATATTCTCGTGACCGAAGACAATGCCAGCTTGCGCGGCAGTGCGCCCTTCATACATGTGGAGATCGGACCCGCAGATGCAGCTTGACGTCATCTCGACAATCGCGTCGTTGGGGTGAAGCAGCTTCGGATCGTCAACGTTCTCCACCGCGACCTTGAATGGCCCCTTGTACACTACAGCCTTCATGTTCCCACCTCTCTCGCTACGAAAATGGTTTCTGCGCCGACACCCGCCTTACTGCTCGTTGGGACCATCCACCTAGGATGTTGATGTGGGTTGGCGATCAGTAAAGGGGTAGGCGTGAGCTATTCTTTCCAAAAAGTGTGCGGGTGTCAATACTAGATGGCGAACAATAGCGGAGGAATCCCCTATCCAAAATGCCTTTTTCTTTGGGGTAAACCGTAACCTGTGTCAACCACCGCTTTGCATTAGGTAGCGTTTCCTTATACTTGTGGTAGCAAGGGTAACGCGGGGGCTTGTCCCCCGCTCTCTTTTGATTTGGCACGGGATAGGCCCCAGCCCTACGGTTCGGAATAGACGCTAATCCCAAGTGAAAAGAAACGCCACCTTTGCATTATGTATGCTATGAAGTCTGTGATCTCCGCATATAATTTAGTCATCCGATCAAGGTGGTTGGGCAATGGTTGTGGAACGGACGCTGAACTTTGCGAAGTCAATCTTGGACCTGCGGCCGATGGTGCGTGAGTTCTTCATTGACGAGGGCTATCAGTTGACGGCCGAGGACTCTATGTCATTTGCCTTCCGGTGGCGGCGGGGTATATTACGGCGTGATCAGCCAGGCGAGCGCCGGCCCGCCAACCTAGACATAGAGCTTAAACCAATAGGTACCGGGACTCAGGTCCGACTGGTGTACCGTGTGACTGAGTACGGTCGCCACGAATCGTCGTCTTCCCCAGAGTCTAATATATGGGACGAAGAGGCGGCCGCGCTGAGGACCTACGTCGAACAGGGCATTCGCTACCGCCCGGCGCCTGACCGCTCCAAGCCATCGCGCAATCTGATCTGGGTGGTGTTGATCGCAGGAGTCGCATTGGTACCGATGCCGTTCATCGCCCAGGTGCGGGATGAGTCCACCCGGACGGTGGCGTTAGTTATTGTAGTCCTGGTAGTCTTATCTTTGCTAATCCGCTATCGCGCTTTCCCCAAGTAATCGCTCATTCGGATTTTCCATCCGCACCACCAAGGGTGAAAATGAAGATGCAGCGTCCTGAGGCGACACAAGTGGAGTAGCGCGAGGGCTTGTCCTTCGCAATGGCTGGGTGCAGGGCACAAGGCCCCGCGCTACCGATGAACCTGTTTTGGGGGGGAATCACCTCAGTCATTTTAGAGTAGCGCCCTCTCTTGATCATAAAGCTCGTGGCATGTCTCCTCCAAGATCAAGGTAAAATTCTGCGGTACAATGGCGGTTTGTACTGGTAAATCCGGCAAGGATGATCTATAAGGTTCATGAGACCGAGGTGGAGAGGTTTTTGGCTGATTTCGCTACTTGTCCTTTTGCTCGACGGCGCAAGCTGCGCTTCGCTCATGAATCCGCCGGCCAAGGAGATCATTCTGGCAACAACCACCAGCACGCGTGATACTGGCTTGCTCGATGTATTAGTGCCGATGTTTGAGAAATCGTCGGGCTACATTGTGAAGACAGTCGCAGTCGGGTCGGGCCAGGCAATGACGATGGGTGAACGTGGCGAGGCCGACGTGTTGCTGGTCCACTCACCAGCAGCCGAACAGAAGTTTATGGCTGATGGGCACGGGTCAGAACGTTGGTTGGTCATGCACAACGACTTCATTCTGATCGGGCCGCCCTCCGATCCAGCCGGCGTCAAGGGTATGAGATCGGCGGCCGAGGCGTTAAAGCAGATAGTCGAGAAAAAGGCGCTGTTCGTCAGCCGGGGCGACAACTCCGGCACCCATGCCCGCGAGAAAGAGCTGTGGCGGAGCGCCGGCATCAGTCCGGCCGGCAACGCCTGGTATCAAGAAACAGGCCAGGGTATGGGCGAAACGTTAAACATAGCCAATGAGAAAGATGGTTATACCCTCGCCGACCGGGGCACCTACCTGGCTCGAAAGTCGGGCCTACGGCTGGAGATCGTGGTTGAAGGTGAGGGCGCGTTGCTAAATGTCTATCATGTCATCCATCTGAATCATCTTCGGCATACGAATACTAATGCTGATGGCGGCGCGGCGTTTGCCCGGTTTATGGTGTCAAAAGAAGCGCAGGACGTAATCCGCACTTTCGGCGTTGATAAATATGGATCGCCATTATTCTTCCCCGATGCTGGTAAGAGCGAGGAGGAGCTGAGCAAAAACGTAGGGGCGGTTCGCGAACCGCCCCTACAATTGACATAGTGTTAACTCAAACGAGGTCTTAGGCTATGCTAGGCGGACTCTTAGGGGGTGCAGGGGCGA
>JBCLEL010000135.1:0-6554 GCA_038913435.1 Chloroflexota bacterium | reverse complement strand
CCAGGCTTTGATAATCTGCATATATGATACTATCTGGTTGAAGTATTCAGCTCCTACTAACGTGTTCTCAGTTGTAGAATCTATCTGGCGTGACCTAGAAACCAGCGACTCAGCAGCTAACTGATAACTTGATAAACGTTGAGCATCTCTCCAAACAATACGGCTCCAAACTAGCAATTGATGATGTAACCTTCTCGGTCGGCAAGGGCGAGATTCTGGGATTACTCGGCCCAAACGCGGCCGGCAAGACCACCACCATGCGTATTCTAACTGGCTTCCTGGCGCCCACTTCAGGCCGCGCAACGGTAGCCGGCTACGATGTAGTTACGCAATCATTAGCCGCCCGCCGGCGCGTCGGCTATCTGCCCGAAACAATACCGCTCTACCCCGAGATGACGGTGGTGGAATATCTCACCTATATGGCGACTATTCGGGGCGTCCCTTCCAACCAGCGCGCCGAGAGAGTCCAGTTTTCGCTGGAGCAGTGCAACCTGACGGAAGTCGGCGCCCAGCTTCTCGGCCGACTCTCGCGTGGCTACCGACAGCGAGTAGGCATCGCCCAGGCAATCGTTCATGATCCTGATGTCCTAATACTCGATGAACCTACGGTCGGCCTCGACCCACATCAGATAGTTGAAACCAGGGCGCTGATAAAGGGACTAGGAGGCGACCGTACAATAATTCTCAGCACCCACATTTTGCCCGAGGTGAGCATGACCTGTAGCCGAGTGCTCATTATCAATCGAGGCAAGGTGGTGGCCGAGGACACCCCGGAGAATCTATCGCGGCGATTGGCCGGCGCCGACCGGCTTTTGATCGAGGTGAGAGGGCCAGCCGAGGCCGTCGAAAACTCTATTGCCAAGATGCCGGAGGTAATATCGCTAAAACTCACGTCTGCTGACGGGTTGGTTCGCCTAGAGGTGGAAACAGCAGCCGGCCGTGACCTGCGTGAGCAATTGGCGCGGCAGATTGTCGAAGCAGGCTGGGGACTGTTGGAACTACGGCAGGCCGGCGCCAGCCTCGAAGAGGTGTTTGTCCATTTAACAACCACTGAGCAGGAGGCGCAGGAAGGTTGATGCAATTTTTTACTAACACTTTGGCTATCGCTGGACGCGAGCTTGGCTCTTACTTCAAGTCGTTCGTCGCTTACGTGGTACTGGCGGCGTTTCTTATCGTGAACGGCTACTTTTTTGCAATAGGGGTGGCGTTTTCCCGCACCGGAGATTTACAACCGCTATTCCAGACTATGTACACCATGTTGCTACTGATGTCGCCGATAGTCACGATGCGCCTGATCGCCGAGGAGCGTAGGACTGGCACAATTGAGTTGCTGCTGACATCGCCGGTCCGGGATTGGGAGTTGATTCTCGGTAAATTCTTCGGCGGGCTAGCCTTCTTTGCAGTCGGTTTAGTTTTGACAATGTTCTTTCCAGCTATATTGCTAATGTTTGGGACGCCGGACCTGGGGATACTACTCAGCGGCTATCTGGGCGCGTTATTGTTTGCCGGCGCGACGGTCGGCATCGGTCTGATGACCTCGACCTTCACCACCAACCAGATTGTGGCGGCAATCGTCACCTTTGCAATTCTGCTCATATTATGGGTGATTGATGCAATAGGTCAGATCTTCGGCAGCGAGCTGTCGCGAGGATTGAGCTACTTAGCGTTATTCCCTCACTTCAATGATTTCTCAAAAGGACTGATTGACTCATCGCACCTGGTTTACTTCCTGTCGCTGATCGCCGGCGCCCTCTTCATCGCAACCCGATCACTGGAGGCGCGTCACTGGCGATGATAGACCGAGTCCTCTATCGGCTCACGCCGGCCTTTGGCGCGCTCGGAATTTTGCTGATACTGATTGCTGTCGGCGCATGGCTGGTCACTGGCGCATTTGACCAAACGGTCATTGCGCCGGCCGTCGCTGGCCTCGGCCTGGTAGCTTTCTATGTCCTCGAACGACCACGTCAGATGATGGACTTCCTGGCCGGCCGGCAGTTTCGCTACGGGACCAATACTGTTGCGCTCGTCATGATATTCCTGGTCATACTTGCGTTCATAAATGTATTGGCCAATCGTTACAGCTTTCGCCTCGATCTGACTGCTAATCGGGCCTTCTCACTTTCCGACCAGACATTTGCGGTCTTGAAGCAGTTGGACCGACCGGTGCACGTCATCGGTTTCTTCCGGGAGGGGCAAGGCAAGGAGCGACTGCAAGACCTGTTGAAAGAGTACCAGCGACAGAGCGGGCTGGTGACTTACGAGTTCGTTGACCCTTACTTCAAACCTGGTCTCGCGAGGCAGTACGGTATAGATCAGGCCAACACTACTATCGTCGAGTCTGGCGACAAGCGTCAAACGATCCTGACGGCTGATGAGGGGGAGCTGACCAGCGCGATCCTAAAACTGTCGAGAGCCGGTGTGAAGCAGGTCTATTGGATCGTTGGCCATAGCGAGGTTGATCCTGGGAGCGCGGAACCGCTGGGCGCCAGCGAAGCCAAGCGTATGATCGAGTCGAGCAATTTTAAGGTGACGATGCTCAACCTGGCCGCCACCGGCAAAGTTCCAGCAGAAGCGGACATGGTTCTGCTGGTAGCGCCGTCCACCGACTTGCTTGAGCCGGAGAAGAGTGCCCTGATTGATTACGTTCGCGCCGGTGGCAGGCTGCTGCTATTGCTACAGCCGGACCGGCTGAATCGCGTTAGTTTCCTGCTGGACGAGCTGGGCCTACAGGACAAAGCCGGCGTGGTCGTTGATCCCGCCCAAAATCTCATGGGCGATCCATTGTCGCCGGTCATAACTCACTATCAAGATAGCCCCATCACTAAGAATCTCCCAATGACACTCATGCAGACGGCCGCTCAGGTAGCCCCCAAGACCGGAACTTCAGGAGGCTATTCGGCTGTGGTGGTGGCAGAATCAACAGCCAACTCTTGGCTAGAAACCAACGATAAGGAAATTCGCTTCGACACCAATCAAGACGTGCCGGGCCCAATACCGGTAGTTGTTTCTGTAACTTCGATCCCGAAGCCGGACCAGCAACCGAATGTTGGCAAGACCGCTCAAGTCGTTGTCATCGGCGATGCCGATTTTATGACAAACAATATGATCGCATTGGTTGGCAACCGTGATCTATTGCTAAATACCATCAACTGGCTAGGTGAAGAACAGGAGCTACTTGGTCTGCGCGCAAAGCCGACCGTGCCCAGTCCGTTGGTTATCAGCAACACTCAGCTGAATCTTCTGCTCCTGCTAAGTGTTGTTGTGGCGCCGGCGGCGGTGCTGGTGGCGGGCGCGTTCGTCGTTTGGGGGCGTCGCTAGCCGGTTGAACTACCGACTTACCATCGCTCTTCTGCTGGTTGCCGCCGCGCTGGGCATTGGCGTTCTGCTGGTACCAGCCGGCCGCAGTCCAACTCCAACGCCGGCGCCGGTGGTGTCTGTTCTCAGCTTCGATGTAGAGAAAGCCGCATCGCTGAAACTGAGCGATGCACAAGGCACTAATGTCACAGTCCAAAAACAAGATTCGAAATGGGTGGTCTTGACTCCGAAGGAAGCAGCCGGTGACAATCGCCGGCTGAGCTCCTTGGTCAGCCGGCTCGCCGATCTGTCAGCCTCCGGTAGCTTCGAGCCGACCGAACCGCTTGCCTCGTATGGACTGGCGTCTCCGGGCCTCACCATCGAGATTGAACTGAGCGATGGCACTAGCCATCAACTCCGAATGGGTAACCAGACGCCTGATCGTCGTTCTAGCTATCTGATGGTTGACGACCGGGCTGAGGTATTCCTTGTCCCCAATTTTGTGGTGGACGATGCCCGGAGTATGATCGCTTCGCCGCCCTACTTGCCACCGACACCGACTGTCACGCCCTAGTGTTAACTCAAACGAGGTCTTAGGCTATGCTAGGCGGACTCTAAGAGAGTGTATAGAAAGCCATTCAAGTGAGCCAGGTACGGCCCTCATCCCCTTGATCCCCTTCTCCCGTGCGCGGGAGAAGGGGATTCTCTGCTGGGGGACACCCCCAGACCCCCGGCCAAGGGGCTTGCGCCCCTCTGCACTCCCCTGGCCGGCCTTTAGGCCGCTCGCCAAGCGCCCGGACTTGAGTCCGGCGACGCAGACCCGATTCTCACACACCCTCTGAGACAGTTATCGTAGCGCGGGGCCTTGTGCCCCGCCATCCCCAGCAGGGGACAAGCCCCGCGCTACAGGTTCTAGCCTAATCTGTGCAATCTGCGTAATCTGTGGACTTCATCCCTGTCTCCTCCACAGTTGCCAGAACTGGCGTGGCTGGTAGGCCGCTGGTTCTGATTCTGGCACATCTCTTCCTTGCACTATCCTAGTAGGCACGTCCAACACCAATGACTGCGCCCTCTCCGCGCCGACTACCTCAACCAGCCGGCCATAGTGACGCGCTATGGAATGTGGCCTCTGCACCGGCGAATGGGCGTCGGAGGCGACCAGTTGGGCCATGCGGTGTCCCAGCATAATCTTGGCCGTCTCTTGTGAGGCGCCTCCATAATCGCCGGCCAGGCTGCCTATGTTGATTTGAGCTAGCACCCCACGTTCCAACAGCGGCAGTATTCGGTTCACGTCTTGATGATAACGGGTATAGCGTTCGGCGTGGGCCATCACCAGCTTGAACCCGCGCACCTGAAGCTCAAATATCACCTCTTCGACGTATGGTGGATACTGCTCGAACGGCAACTCGAAAAGCAGGTACTTAGAGTCGTTTATGGTGATTAGTTCGAGCTGATTGTCCGGCTGGACCAACTGTGGGATCAAGTAGGTCTCGCCGCCGCTGTACAACTCGACCTGGAGACCGGCCTCGACGCAAGCCTGGCGCAACTGGTTCAGCCGGCGGTCATAGTCGGCTCGTGGCTCGCTATAGGCCCAGGAGCTGCGGTGGGGGGTGGCGGCGATACCGACAGCGCCATCTTTGACCGCCGCCGCTATCATCTCGAGCGAAAGGTCCGATGACTCAGGCCCATCATCCACGCCTGGCAGGATATGAGTATGCAGATCGAGGTATCGAAACGCCGGATTGGCTTGTTCAGGGGGCATCAGCTCGAATAGTACCGGTAGAGGCTGCTATCCACTTTCACATTATTCAGAACCGCGCCAAGTATCCTGGCATTGGCTTTTTCCAATATCTCACGGGCCTTGATCGCGTGGTCGCGTTTGGTGCGGCCGATGCTGACGACCAGAACCACGCCGTCCACCTTTCGCGCCAGAATCGCGGCGTCAGTCACCGCAACAATCGGCGGTGAATCGAAAAGGACTATCGAAGCCTTCTCTCGCAGATCGGCGATAATCCGGCCCATACGCTGGGAGCCGATCAGTTCCGACGGGTTTGGCGGCAAGGCGCCGCTGGCCATCAGTCTCAGCCCTTCAACTTTCGTGTCTTGCAATACCGACGCCGGCTCCGAGTCGTCCCGTATTACGGTCGTCAGTCCTGGCTCCATCGCCAGCTCAAAGTATTGATGAAGGGTTGGCCGGCGTAGGTCGCAATCCACTAGCACGACATCCTGACCCGCTTGAGCGAAAGTGACCGCCAGATTAGCGATAGTGGTGGATTTGCCCTCCTCAGGACTAGTGCTGGTGACGAGAATCGTGCGGATCGGGTTATCCAGACCGTAGAACTGGATATTGGTGCGTAGCGTCCGGTATGCCTCGGCCACCGGCGAACGGGGATCGTATAGCGTAACCAGTTTTTCCAGGGAAGCAGCCATCAGCGCCGGCCTTCAATCCGCTGGCCCCTAGGGCTGGCCATTCGGCCATTGGCGCTGGAGGCAACCTGCCCGCCGACATTGGCCGTTGGCACCGCGCCCAGGATGGCCAGACCGATATACTTCTCCACTTCGTCGCCAGTCTTGACTGTATCGTCCATATAGTCGAGCAAAAACACTAATACAGCGCCAATCAGCGCGCCCAACACTAAAGCCGCAATCGCTATCTGTCGCGTCTTTGGAAAGAAAAGCTCGCCAGCTGTAGGTTGATCCAACATACTGATGTCTATTCGATCCGTCGGAGCGACCGGGTCCATCCTGATCTGATGCTGTTTCACGAATTCATCGGCCCAGGCAAAGGCGATGTCACGAGCGCGATTCGGATCGGAATCATCTACGGTCATCACCAGCATGAAGTCTTCCGAGACCGCCGCCACCTTCACTTTGGCGAGCAGTTTTTCGGTCGGCAGGTCCAGCTTGAGGCGCTCGTCAACCGCTCGCGCGATCTGATGGGTCTGGAGCTGCTGGCTATACTGGCGTAGAAGGTTCCCGATGACCAGCGTCAAGCCGTAATCAAGCCTGGACGGCGATACCGTCAGCTTGACTTCCGACCGGTAGATTGGGGTTTGCAGCCGAGCAAATGCGATGCTGGTAGCCAGCGCCACCAGCGCGACTATAGCGATGACCCACCATCGTCGGCTAAGTACGAGCCAGTATTGTTTTATCCGCACGAATCACACCAACTCTCAAAAAGAACCGCCGGCCAAACTACGTCCAGCAATCCGATTGTAACATCGGCCTGGTAGCCCAGCAAATGGTTGGACTCGTCCGGC
>JBCLEL010000134.1:0-6557 GCA_038913435.1 Chloroflexota bacterium | reverse complement strand
CCATCGAACTCAACCCCAGGTACGCCGAAGCCTACAACTACCGGGGGATCGCCTATGGCGAGCAGGGCAAGCTAGATGCCGCCATCGCCGACAACAGCAAAGCCATCGAGCTAGACCCCAGGTTTGCCAAGGCCTACAACAACCGGGGGTACGTCTATGCCGGGCAGGGCAGGCCGGATGCGGCCATCGCAGACTTCAACAAAGCCATCGAACTTAACCCCAGCTACGCCGAAGCCTACGACAACCGGGGGATTTCCTATGCCGAGCAGGGCAAACCGGAGGCGGCCATCGCCGACTATAGCAAGGCCATCGAACTAGACCCCAGGTACACCAAAGCCTACGTCGGCCGGGGGAATGCCTATGCCAAGCAAGGCAAGCTAGATGCGGCTATCGCCGACTACAACAAAGCCATCGAACTCGACCACAAAGATGCCAAAGCCTACTACAACCGGGGGATTGCCTATGCCAAGCGGGGCAAGCTGGATGCGGCCATCGCCGACTACAACAAAGCCATCGAACTCGACCGCAAAGATGCCAAAGCCTACTACAACCGGGGGATTGCCTATGCCAAGCAGGGCAAGCTAGATGCCGCCATCGCCGACTATACCAAAGGCGTCGAACTTAACCCCGGGTTCGCCGAAGCCTACAACAACCGAGGCAGTGCCTATTCTGATCAGGGCAAGCTCGGTGCGGCCATCGCCGACTTCAACAAAGCCATCGAACTTAACCCCAGGTTCGCCGAAGCCTACAACAACCGGGGGCTCCTCTATTACAAGCAGGGCAACCCAGAGGCGGCCATCGCCGACCACACCAAAGCCATCGAAATCAACCCTAGAGACGCCGAAGCCTACAACAACCGGGGGAACGCCTACGACGACCAGGGCAAGCTAGTCGCCGCCATCGCCGACTATAACAAAGCCATCGAGCTAGACCCCAAATATGCCAACGTGTACACAAACCGGGGGCTTACCTACGAAAGGCAGACGAAGAACATTGAGGCGATCAATGACTATCGGAAGTGTCTTGAGCTAGCGCCAAATGCGCCAGATCGTAGCCAGGTTGAGCGGCGGATAAGGGACCTCGAAAGGCGGTAAATCCGGCTGCGAGTCCTTCTCGGCCGGCGCATAATCACCTGTTGCCACATGGCGTGCGATTTGGCGTACAATCTGCCAGAGGAGTAGAGGTTATGCGAGCAGTAACAATGTCTCAAATTGCAGTGGTGCTTGGCAAACTGCCAGCCGATAAGGTCGTTGAAGTTTACGATTTCGCCTGCTATCTTGTCGAACGAGCAAATGAAAGCGCATCTCGTAAGCAGGCTTCCGAAGCCTTTTCGTTGATGCTGGCATCTGAGTCCGTCCTCCGGCGTGATTGGGATCGGCCAGAGGAAGACGCGGCGTGGGCGAAGCTGTAAAGGGCGACGTTGTTGTAGTCCCGTTCCCTTTTTCAGATTTGAGCGCAAACAAGCGACGACCTGCCCTGGTAGTTGCCTCGCTCACCGGCGACGACGTGATTCTATGCCAGATTACAAGCCAAACGGTCGCTGACAGGTACGCAGTTCCAATCTCGGATACCGACTTCACAGTTGGAGGTCTGCGTCAACCGAGCAACGTCCGCCCGAACCGCTTATTCACCGCCGATTCAACCATTATATTGTACCGCGCCGGCGTGCTGTCTCCAGAAAAAGTGGGGCAAGTTGTGGCCGAGATTATTCAGATCATTAGCCAATGAGACAGGTCCACGAGTTGAAGCAGGTCGCGTCAGGTGCGAAGCGACGAGGTTAGCTCGCTCCCGCAAGCACCCGGCTCCCATCCGCCGCCCGGACGTCGGTGAGCACCTGAACACCGGCCGGCAATGCTAACTCCTCCGCACGGTCCGCCGGCGCAACTGCCACGACAAAGCATTGCCCTAGCCCTTGCGCGAGGCGCAGGAGCATGTCTACCGACGGGTTGTGCTCCCCCAACTCCAGCCGAGCAACGTGAGGCTGGGGCATCCCGATCTGCTTCGCTAAGCCCCGCTGGCTCAGCGCGTGCTTAGCGCGATACCGTATCACGGCAATGGCCACTGCCCGCGCCAACGCGGTCCGCTCCCAGCGCTCCCTAGCTGCTGGATCCTTCTGAAAACGCTCTTCCTGTAATTCTCTCGCGCTGATCCACTGGTTCTGCATTGTGTTCAACTCTCTTTCGTTTCATAGGCCGCCAGGCGATTGATCGCCCGTTGCACGGCAGTTTGAAAGCCTCTCGGATCCACGCTGGCCTCCGACCCGAACGCCCCGATGACCACCACATCGCGAATGCAGCGATAAAAGGCACGCGAACGGCTGCGACCTGCCCGCGGTCGGAGCTCGCGCAGTCGGTCAGCACCCTTAACAGCACTGCTGTGCGGATACCCTATTTGCTCTCCCAGCGCCTGCAGCTTGGCGATAGCGTTGTCCATCGCGTCCTGCTCGCGCTCCGGCAGGATCCGGTACTCCTCGGCAGCGGCGGCGTGGATGATGATTTCCATGTTGGCCTGATACCACGTATGGTATCAGGTGGCAATAAAGGGGTCGAGGGCTGAAAGCATCGCTCTATATCTGGCGGTCGTTACCTTCACGGGCGGCGCCTACTACGAGCGCGGTTGCGCCTAGGCTGGTCAGGGCTTACGCAGTGAGGCAGTAACTGACTTTTCAGAAGTATCTTGAGGTGGGCGCCGGACGCGCCAAATCGCAGCCAGTATGAGCAGCGGATAAGAGACCTGGAAAAGCAATAAATCCGGCTGCGAGTCCTTCTCGGCCGGCGCTGACCACATCTATTACCTGGCTCTTTGAGATTGCTTCGCTCCTGTGAAAATAGAATTCATTGGTAGTAGGGGCGAGGCACGCCTCGCCCCTACCCAAATCAGATTTCTTATTGTTGGGTCGTAGTCGCTTGAGGAGAACGTCATAAGCGGATGTGATTATGAATGATACAAGCGAAACCCAGGTCACTTTCGGAGTGTTAGAATGGCTGGCGTGTCGAATTTGCAACTTCCACTCGTCGGTCGTCAGTCTGAACTGGACCAGCTAAACGCGGCCCTGGGCCGGGCAAGCAGCGGCCAACCCTCAGTGGTATTGATCGAGGGCGAGGCCGGCATCGGCAAGACCAGGCTGATAACCGAGTTCGCCCGCCGGACATCGAACCAGGCCAGGCACCTACACGGTGAGGCTTCACGCCTCGACCGGGGGTCGCCGTTTCACCTCTGGCAACCGGTCCTCACCAAAATCGCCAGCTTATCGGCCAGTGGACTGGCGCCGGTCTGGCGTGGCGCACTGGCCAGGCTGATTCCAAGCCTCGGCATGGCGGATGAACCATCGCCAGAAGCCAATCCAGAAGACGAGAGGTTAAAACTGTTTGAAGCAGTCTTGCGGTTGGTGGACGGTCTCACCGTCGGACCGCTAGTTATCGCTTTGGACAATCTGCATTGGGCCGACGATAGTTCACTCCAACTGCTCGGATACCTGGCAAGATCGCTCAACGACCAACCGATTTTACTGCTAGGCACCATGCGTCCCGAAGAAGCCAGTCCTTATCTGATTGATCTATATGTGTCGCTAGAGCAGCGCGGAGTCTTGACGCGAGTCCCGCTGCGCCGGCTGAACGCCAATGAGATCGAAGAGTTGGTTGCCAGCTTGTCCGACGAGGTTGAGACCCATCACCTCAGCCACGAACTGTACCGGCGCAGCGGTGGCAACCCGCTTTTCGCCATAGAGCTGTTCAGGGTGTTCAAGGAGGCCGGCGGCTGGTCAGCCGAGATTGACGCGATGTCTCCTTCCGAGATGTACGGCCAGCCAGTGGGCGCCGCCTTCCGCCGATTGATGGACTGGCGACTGGCCCGCTTGGACGAGGTCTCTCGTCACATCGTGACCGTCGGCGCAACACTGGGACCGGAGTGGGACCGGCGTCTTATCACCCGGGCTAGTGGATTAGAAGAAGAGGTTGTCGGGACCGCGTTAGAAGTGCTGAGTGACAGCCAGTTCATAGTGAAACTCGGCGCCCAGCCGCAACGTTACGCCATCGCGCACGAGCGGATTGCCGAGATCGCGCTTGACTCTATCGCGCTGTCGCGTCAGCAGTTGTTGAATCAGTGGGCCGGCGAAGCGTGGGAAGAATTGATCCAGGAAGGGGTGGTCACCGCGCCCCCAGAAAGACTGGCCGACCACTTTAGTCTGGCCGGCGATCAGGCTAAAACCTTCCATTACATTGGTCAGGCGGCCGAACGAGCTATCGCTTGGTCTGCGCCGACCGAGGCGATGATTCACTGTTACCAGTTGGTGGCGCTCGCCGAGGAGAATGATACCGACCTGTTGATCGAGGCTTACCGCAAACTAGGGAAGCTGCACCTGGCTCACGGGCCGGTTGAAAGGGCGGTCGAAAACTTGCAGGCTGCGGCGAGGGTAGCGTCGGACCAACCCCCGGCTAAGGTGGCCGAGCTATTGGCCGAGCTGGCGGCCTCCTATGCGGCGGCCGGCAAGTACGCGGAGGCTGCTACGACGGCCAGCGATGGGCTGACTAAGGCGCGAGCGGTATCCGGTCTGGAAGGGCTGGCAGCTAAACTGCTGGCGCTGGAAGCGTCGGCTTGGGCGCTTCTGGAGTCGGACACCGAGCGATCGGTGGCAAAGCTGTTGGCAGCCGAGAGCGAATGTCAAGCGGCCGGCTCCGCCGCCGGCGCAAAGGTTGGGATGCTGCGCTGCCGGCTGACGCTGGCCGGTCTAGCGGCCGCCACCGGCCTGATTGACCAGGCAATCTCCCACTACCGGGTGGCCGCCGGCTACGCCGACGCGGCCGGCGACTACGCCAACCAAGTCATTTGCCTGAATAACGCCGGCTACTATCTGATGCTGCAAGGCAGGTCGGCGGAGGCCGCCGGCTTGCTGGCAGAAGGCCGCCAGGTTGCTGAGCGGCGCGGACTGCTGGCCGGCCGGATCATACTACTGAGCACCGAGGGCGAGCTGGCCTTGCGCCAGGCTGACATCGAACGGGCCGAGAGATCATTGGTTGAGGCTTTTGAGTTAACTGACCGGATAGACTTCCCGGATCGTAAAGCCGCCGCCCTGGCCGGCTTGGCCGGCTTGGCCCAATGCAGGTTAGAACATGGCGATCCGACCCGCGCAATCGAACTGCATCAGGCCGCAATCGGCATCTGCGAAGACTTCTCGCTAGCCCACCAGAAAGCGCTATGCTTGCTAGGGATAGTCGAGTCGTGGTTGGCGCTCCACCAGCCTGACCGGATTGGCGAGGACCTAGCCACCGCGCGCCGGCTTATCGAAACCGGCGGTTGGGGGTCGGCCGAGGCCGAGCTACTGCGACATCGAGGCGATGTTGGCAGAAGTCAATGGCGACCGTCAGACGGCGGCCGGCCTTTTCAACCGGGCGGCCGAGACGTTTGCCAGCGCCGGCGATCTCTACGCGACGGAGCGGGTCCGCCGGGAGGCGGCAAGCTGCCAGCCAAGTTAGGGTCCGCCCCCTTACAACCCTTTCGGCGGCTTACCCCGGCCAATCTTCACGTCAACATCCCACTCGACAATGCCATCAGCCGGCAAGGTGGCGTATTCGCCACGAATAATAGCGATGTCCAGCCGGTCCGGGCAACCGTTGCACGGCTCCAGGATGGCGAAGAAATAGCTTGGCGCGTCGCCGATGTTGCCGCCACGGTGGGTTGCCAGACCGATAAACGGCGCTTGTTCGGGCGAGAACTCGAAGGTCAGGTAGTCGCCGGTGGATGGTTCGTAGAGCGTCGCCCAGCCCTCCGGGACCTTGGTGGTGAAGAGCTTTTCGACGTAGCCCTGGTCAGCCGGCCCCATCACGCTGAGGTCAACTTCCTGGCCGGCGCTATCGCGGGTGATGGGCCAGGGATGCTCGGTCAGCAGTTTGCCCAGCCGTTCGCCCTTCGAGATCTCGAATCGCACCCGCACGCCCTTTGGGAAGATAATGCGAGTGGTTGGCGTCGCGTTGAAGAATGGGTGGGCTGACCACATGTACTTCAGCGGGAAGGAGGAGTGGTTCTCAAGCCGGTATTTCATTGTTATAGTAGCCGGCTGGGTCAACAGCATCGTTCGGCTGAAGGTGTATGGGAAGCGCACCCCCCGGACCGACATCTTCAGACCATTCTCGACCGGTTCGTCGCGCCAGGGCAGACACCATAGCTCGCCGTGGTCGGGAATCCAGACATCTTGCCAGGGGTACTCCGGGTAGCGGACCGGCAATATGCTAGGGAATACCTCATCCCAACCGCTGAGGTCGTAGTCGCCGAACTTGCCGTCGTAGCGGGGCCGGCTATATTTGCGGCCGGAGCGCCAGATGTACTCGTAGCCGGTCTGGGTGTTCTGCAAGGAAATGATCTTGCCGCCAACTTCCGGGATCGCGGTGCAGCGCACACCTTGCCCTTCAATCGTGATTGTGCGTATGCCGTCAATCTGGGACTCACTGCGAGAAACAGCCATTGTCGCCACCTCCGGTGCCGTCATTGCTTTAGCCGAATAATGTACTGCATTTGTCGGATTAATGCGCTTTACGGCGAAATTCACGCAACGGCTTTTAAGC
>JBCLEL010000133.1:0-6578 GCA_038913435.1 Chloroflexota bacterium | reverse complement strand
TTGATTTCGGCAACCTATTTATGATGATTGAGTCGCGCTTTGGCTCTAAGGTCACAACGGCCTTGCTGATTCTTGTTTTGCTGGCCGTTGCTGTTTGGGCCGGTAATGTAATCATAACGCAAGGAATGATTCCCATTGCCAGCATAATTATCAAACTTGTGACTGAGGAACAAGTCACCGTTTCTTGGCAAATGATTGCCTCAGCCATACTATCGGCGTCTATAACAATGGGTGTTTATTATGTAATCTATCAGATCATAATAATGCGACCGACACGGAAATTATATGATGAAGCCCATCAGTCACGACAAAAATGGTTGGAGGAATCTACGCAGTTGGCGGCTAAATTCCAGCAGACTAACACAGAGATATCGGGTGAAGCATTATCCATAATGAAAGACTTGGTGGTACGGCTAGCCGAGAGCGAAAACCGTATAAAAGGATTGGAAAAGCCTGAGACCGGCTTATGAGACCAATTCGCGGTATTCAAGATTATCCGATGCAAGCAGCTTTAGTAGCGTATCACGGAATAGGTAAGGGTTTTCTCGGTTGTTAAATCGCCATTCCAATTCGTCAAGGTAGGCGTCCAGATGCTTAGTGCTGACCTTGTGGTACGAACCAACAATAGAACGCTTCAAAAGACTCCAAACGTTCTCAACGTTGTTAGTATGAACATCGCCGCGCACCCATTCCTTTTCGCTATGGTTGACCGTCTCATGCTTAGTGTCAGCGTCGCCAATGCCATTATAAGCCGGCCAGTCGTCGGTATAGATAGCCTCAGCATCCGGCGCAACGTGCATCCTGATAAAGCCGTGCAAGGTCTCTCGATTGCGATTGGGACCGACTTGCAGGCGGACATTGCCTTGACGTTCTATAACGCCGAGCGCCAGTGTCTTACCTTCACGATTGCCGCTACCGACGCCCTCTCGCTTACCGCCAACAAAGGTTTCGTCCGCTTCGACCGTGCCGGCCAACTTTGCGGCTTCGCCATCTTGCATCGTCGCTCTGATACGGTGGCAGAGATACCAGGCGGTCTTGTAGGCGACGCCGAGCATACGCTTCATTTGATTGGCGGAGATACCTTTCTTGGATTCACACATAAGATAGACTGCTACAAACCACTTAGGCAACGGAAGGTGACTATCATGGAAGATGGTGCCGGAGGTCACAGAGAATTGGTAGCCGCATGATGCACAGTCGAATTGCTTTCGTGATTCAGCCTGATATACCTTGTCTGACTCGCAGCGTGGGCAACGAATACCATCCGGCCAGCGAAGGCTTTGAAGGGCGGCTCGACATTCATGGTCTGTATCGAAGTCTTGCATCAGCTTCATTAGATTCATTTCAGGCGCTTGTCGTTTCACGGAGATACTCCTATGCCATCTAAGAAGAAAGAACCGCGAGATATGACCACTGAGGAATTGGCTCGGCGCATCTTCCCGCCAAAAGTCCTAAAGGAACTAAAGAAGATTGCCCACGAGGGAGACGACAAACCAAAGCGTTTTCCTTCATACGACAAGGATAACAGATAGATGATTCCGTGTCAAGTATATAATCCCGGAATGTTACATTGGTCTGACGATTATCCGAGGAGCTGAAGGTAAAGGCCACCTCGGTCCACGGTATGGACTCGGCCAGCGCCTTGAACCTGATCGCCCCAACAGCAAGCGTACCGCTGGGCCTGCCTCCTGATAGCTTGCCGACTACGTAGTTGATCCGTCCATTGGTGTTATCAACCGTATTCTGTAACTCGACATCCAATGGCGCCCCAGGATTGATGATAGAGATTGCGGGGTTGCCGGAGCTGTCAACCACCTGCAACATCTGGGGATCAAAGTTGAGATAGGCGGCGACTCCATCAACCTGTTGCGTATCCGCTCGAACCTCCAGCGTCACCGTGAAAATTTCGCCGACCCAGACGGTTTTCGACTCAGGCGTGAGCGCGAGATCTACCAGTACGGAGTTGACGGCGGCCGGCGCGTATGTCCTGCCGGTCACGTCAGGATCAGCGCGCTGATTCTGCGCTATCGCTGCCACTGGTTGATTGACCAGGCCACCAAAAGCAACGCCTAACGACGCGCAAACCCATAATGCCAGTAGTATTCTGGGCCAGAGATGCTGCGAAATAAGTCTCAGGAGTCCTACCCCCAGTAGAGGCCCTATGAGATGCCGATCGGTTGGCGGAAGGCCGGCTCTTGCCTCTTGTATGGTTCGACAACAGCGGACGAAAGCGGAGTAACGCATAAAAGTTGTTATGCGACACATAAGAGTTGGGTGAAAAGAGCGTAGACCGATTCTGGGTCAACCAACAGGCTCGCAGGGGACAAGATCATCGAGACAGATTCATGATGATAGAGAGGAGATTACTGAGCCGTGCATTGACAGTTGATAGTCGAGTGAGACGTGGGTAGCGCTGGGGCTTGTCCCCAGCCCAGTCAGATCGGCGGACTGACCAATGAGCGCGGGACAAGCCCGCGCGCTACAGCTTATGGATCAAGCAGTCTGGCTTCTATTAGCTATTTGCGCACGGATCAATAGGGGTAGCTTTTTTCACCGTCTAGGATGACATTTGGTAAAAATGGAGCTACTATTTCAGCTACAGCTATATGCTGGCGAGGGTTTGTTTGAACTCCACATCCCACTTTCACTCCCGGCCGCTGCTCAACCAAGCATGGCCGGCGCTGCTCGCGCTAGCGGTGTTTATATTGACGGCTTGCAGCAGCAGCCAGCCAAGCGAGTCGCTCACCCCGGCTCCAATTGATGGCAATGTACGAGGCTACCCTACAGCCAAGCTGACGGTGGTGGTATGGAACGATTTTCAGTGACCAGGCTGCGCGCAATGGGCTCTCGTGCTAGAGCCACAGTTCGTTCGTGAGTACGTCAACACCGGCAAGGCCCGGTTGATCTACCGCCATTTCCCGGTGGCTGGCGTTGAATCAGTCGTCGCGGCAGTGGCGGCGGAATGCGCCGGCGACCAAAACAAGTTCGTCCCCTACCGTGAACTACTCTTTAGACACCAAGATGGCGTTGACCAGGGCGCATTCAACGCAGACAATCTGAAAAACTACGCCCGTGAAGCAGGGCTGGCCCCCGACGCCTTTGACAATTGCTTCGACCAAGGCAGATACCTCGACCGCGTGCGCGGCGATCTGGAGGAAGCGAGCCAGATCGGGCTGGAAGCGGCGCCGGCCTTTCAAATCGGTGAAGGAATCTACTCCGGCCTGCCGGAATGGAAAGAGCTACGTAAGGTCATCGAGGAAGAGTTGGCCAACCAGGGCTAATACTGTCCCAATTCCTAATCATATTTTAAGTCAACCTGGCCGGTTCAAGTGCGATAATACTGCCCAAACCGATGTTGAGGTGGGCTGATGAGTCCGCGTTATGACGATGAGTGGATCGCACGCATGCTTGACGTTGAGGGCCGGCTCGGCAATTTGACGCCGGAGCAGTTGCTTATCAGCACTGGTCTGGCCCCGAATCAGACAGTGGTGGACGTTGGCTGTGGTCCTGGGTTCTTTACCCTACCCGCCGCCGTGGTCGTGGGCGATCTGGGTCGCGTTTACTCGGTGGACATCGAGCAGCGGATGCTTGATCTGGTCAATTCCTATGCCGCCAAACTAGGGCTGGGGAACGTGCTTACCGTTTATAGTCGCGGCGGACGGGTGCCATTGCCAGACCAGATCGCTGACTATGCGATTTGCAGCCTGCTCCTGCACGACCCGACAGACCATGCCAGCAGAGTTGATATGGCAAAGGACATTCGCCGGCTATTACGCGAGGATGGCCGCCTGCTGGTGATCGAATGGACGCCACAACCTGGTGACGATCCAGCCCGTCGTTTGCCGGCCGATGAGATGGCGGCGGTTTTGCGCGAGGCTGGGTTGGAGTTTGACGATCCGCAACCATTAGGCGAGAAGCAGTACATGCTGGTTGCGAGAGTGCCCGCCCCTAAAGCAGCAACCGCCCCTTCTCCGGCTCAGTGAGCGGCAGGAAGGTCCACTGCTCTCCTAACCTAGTCGGGATTGCTTCGCTTCGCTCCTACGAAAATAGCCGCACCCGACCATCCGGCGGCACGAGACAAGCTCGTGCCCTACGCTGGACGAACCCCATACGTAGGGTAGGAGCTTGTCTCCTACCGCCCTTCATCGTCACAGGTGAGACAAAAAGACTCATATCGTCCTAGCAATTACACCTGGGATCGGTCAATGCGAGCGCAGCGAAGCAATCTCGGCCTTATACAAGCTGATTTCAGCGCGGAGGTTAGAAAATCGAAAAGCCCTGCCAAAAACGGCGCTGGCATTGTCCAGATGTCAGTGCTATATTTGCATTGAGTCGGTAGGGCGACGTCCGGCCATTGGCGTCGCCCTCTTTTTTAACTCATAGGCCGGAGAACTCCCTTGTCTAACACCGCTCGCAGCCTGATCCTGATAGTAGCTATGCTCATGGTCTCGGCCGGCAGCTACTACGCCGGCTTGCAGCGACCTTTTGTCGGACCGGCCGTCGCGCCGGACCCCGCTGTCCAGTCCCAGTTCAAGGTCTTCTGGGAAGTATGGGACCTGGTTCAACGCGAATACTTCGACCAATCGGCCGTAGACCAGCAAAAGATGGTCTACGGCGCGATCCAGGGCATGGCCTCCTCGCTAGGCGATCCTAATACCAGCTTTTCCAATCCAGTCCGCGCGCGGATGTTCGAGGAAGACTTGCGCGGATCGTTCGATGGGATTGGCGTGCAGGTGGAGATGCGCGACGGCCGGCTGACGGTGGTTGCGCCGTTGGAGGGCTCGCCTGGCGAAAAGGCCGGCTTACGGCCGGGGGACGTTTTCAGCAAAGTTGACGGCAAAGACATCAGCAACCTCAGCCTGAACGACGCGATTGCCCTTATTCGTGGGCCACGCGGCACTAAGATTGTATTGACGATAGTCCGAAAGGATCGCGAGCCCTTTGACGTAGAGATCGTGCGCGCCGAGATCAAGATTACCGCTGTCCGTGGTGAATTCTTCCAACAAGACCAGATCGCCTACCTAAAGTTGAACAGCTTCAGCGCCAGCTCAACTTCTCAGCTGGTCATTAAAACCCGGGAGCTGCTTAGCCAGAATCCAAAAGGTCTCATTTTCGATCTTCGGAACAACCCTGGCGGCTTGTTGACAACGGCGGTGGAGGTCGCCAGCCAGTTTCAAGCCGATGGGACGGTGCTCTACGAAGAAACAAGGGGCGGCCATTTCAAACCGTTTCCAGCCACTTCCGGCGGTATTGCAACCAAGATACCGATGGTCCTCCTGGTCAATGGGGGCAGCGCCAGCGCCTCCGAGATTGTCGCCGGCGCCCTCCAGGACAGCGGCCGCGCCATCCTCATCGGCCAGAAGACCTTCGGCAAGGGCACCGTCCAGAACATTCATAGCCTTAGCGACGGTTCCAGCCTGCGCGTCACCATCGCCCGCTGGTGGACGCCGAAAAAGCGGGTTATAGATAAAGTCGGCTTGGAGCCGGACATAGTCGTCGAAATGACGCCTGAGGATCAGGCGGCCGGCCGCGATCCGCAGTTGGAGCGGGCCAAGGAATACTTGCGCTCGAAAGTCGCCGTCGCTGATGATACCCCGACACCTCAACCAGTCCGGTCCTGACGGACATCTTGCGATGAGCGTTGACCAGCCTATAGATCGGGACGCCTACAAGTGGTGCTTCGCCTGCGGCCCCGAGAACCCCTACGGCCTTCATCTGAAATTTGAACAGGTTGACGGCGCGGCGGTCGCCCAGTTTACGCCGGAAAAACGTCACCAGGGCTGGGACGGGTTAGTCCACGGCGGGATCATCTTCACACTGTTGGATGAGGCATTGGCCTATGCCGCAATCTTCGCTTCGGGCCGGCCGGCTGTCACCGCCGAGATGCAGGCTCGCATCCGCAAGCCGTGCCCGGTTGGCCTGACGCTGACCGCAACCGGCCGGATGGTGAGGCAGCGTCTCGGGGTAGTCATCGGTGAGGCGCGGTTGTCGGGAGAGGACGGTGAGATCTATGCTGAAAGCACCGGTAAGTTCGTCTTGCTTAAAGACGCTTACCTCGAACCATCATCCCGTCGGCAGACCGAGTCGGCGCAGGGATGACCGGGAATGACCGACAAGGACGGCATCAAGACCATATCCGTCAACCGGCGCGCTCGCCATGACTACTTTATCCTCGACACTTACGAGGCCGGAATCGAGCTAACCGGCACCGAGATCAAATCGGTCCGGGCCGGCAAGGCCGATCTGCGCGACGGGTTTGCCCGCGTCTACCAGGGAGAAGCCTGGCTGGAGAACGTGTATATAGCGCCTTACGAGCAGGGCAACCGCTTCAACGTCGAGCCGCGCCGCCGTAGGCGCCTGCTGTTGCACCGCGAGGAGATTGACCGGCTGATGGGCAAGGCGCAGGAGCGCGGGTTGACGATCATCCCGCTACGGTTGTATCTGAAGCACCGGCGGGCCAAGGTTGAGCTGGGCATCGCCAAAGGCAAGCGCGAGTACGACAAGCGAGAAGCTATCGCCGAGCGCGATGCCAAGCGGGACATGGAGCGCGAGCTGGGACGCCGGCGATAGAGTCTGTT
>JBCLEL010000132.1:0-6587 GCA_038913435.1 Chloroflexota bacterium | reverse complement strand
ACGCAGGGGCTGGTGCCGGACGCGCAAGAAGCATGTCTGACCTGGAAGCACACGCACGTAATAAGCCATTAACTGGCGTTCATTTTCAGTCACGCGCGTCATTGACCTCCCTCGAATAGCCGCCAGGTCGTCCGACCCACCTGGCCGCTACCTGCGAGCATCCGGGGACACAGGCCCTTGTTGAGAAGCTTGCGACGCTGGCTGAAATCGCGTGCGTACCGAACCGGCGTGTCCTGTGCGGCAGTGCATAACTCGCTCTCGCCATTTTGCAAGAGGGCCTGCCGCACAGCGTGCCGGAGCCGGACGCTGGTCTTCGAAGAAAAGCGGCTACGCGTTACATTGCCGATCTGCCGGACCAGCAGGCGGTTTGCCTGCTGGTCCTCTGCGATTCGGTAAGATCGGTCCTGATATTTGGAGTCGAGGTGATAGTCGGGGGCAACCGGTCCCACTACCAGAGCGCTCTGCTCGCGCGGAGTACCGACGACTCGGTTCCAGCGGCGCTGGGTGCTAATTGGTATGCCCGTCGCGACTTCCTGGGTCTCACGGCTGCGGGGCACGGCGTTGTCGGGGTTCGAGGCGCCGACCAGCGCTTCGTACATCTTGCCACGGCGGCGCGCTACGCCACGGAGAACGTCGATCGGGAGCTCCGCTACCCGATAGCCGACGGGGTGCTGGCCGGCGCGGAGAAGCTGCCAAACAAGCTTTGGCAGCCCGCGTGGCGTAATGAGTTGCTGGCCCGTGATGCGCCCGGGGCGCTGGAACCAGAAGAGGTCTTCACCTTCGCGGAGAATGCCGCGCAAGCGGGACGGACTCCATAAATGGTGCACGGCCACGAAGGCCACAAGCAGGCTTCGCTCGACCGTGTGTCGGTCGCCGGCCAGGTGACGGATGAGGCACCAGGCGATAAAACACGGCTCCCAGCCGAGCGCGCGGAAAGCCGGCATGAGGCAAACCGGCACACTTATGGTCGGCGTCTCGGTGGTGCGAGTGAGTCTGGTCATAATGGACGCCGCCCGGAAGCCAGAACCAACTCTCGGCGCACGGTGGTGTAGTTTCGACTCGCACGGATGTCCGTGCTATTTTTATGCCCACGACCCGCAGGATTGTCGCTGCTCGCTAACCGCTGTGGCGAAATACGGCCGTGGCCATCGCCGAACGGGCAGTTGTTCGAACGGGTGAAGCCTGACCAGATGCCACTGCCGATGTCGGAGAACTTGGTTGGCGCCCCGGCGAGCATCGCCACCGCCGGCCTCACCGGCCGGCGGTGGCGTGAGGCTCCGCGGTCCTAGCTTCAATCCACAACCGAAGGGCCTGCTCCGGA
The DNA here is from genome assembly GCA_038913435.1 of Chloroflexota bacterium. Taxonomy (GTDB): domain Bacteria; phylum Chloroflexota; class UBA6077; order FW602-bin22; family JBCLEL01; genus JBCLEL01. Next base: position 5,266 of record JBCLEL010000132.1, on the reverse strand, counting down.
ATTCGAACGCTGCGCCCCAGCCTGACCACGGGGATTTCTTCCCTTGCAATCATCTCGTAAACCCGTGTCCGGCCAATAGCCAACCGCCGGGCCACCTCCTTCGGGCGGAGCAATGCAATCTGTCCTTCCAAAGTATCCTCCTGAAACGTCCGTAGTGGGTGACGCAATTAAGGCTATTTTGACACGCCGCGGATGCCCTGATAGGATGATTGCATCCAGGTTGCGTCTAGTTTGCCGTCCAGAGAGGGTAAGTGAAGAGTCCGCCAGGCGTTTCGACGCGGCACGAATCCAAGAAGGCGACCCTTGGGCCCTTCGCGATGTTGTTGCAGGTACCCGAGCAGGGCTACCATTTGGAGACGGATGCTGAGGGTCACCAATGGCTCGTGGCCCCCGTTCAAATCGGCGAGGGATTTCGGGCCAGGCAGTATCCTCCCTTTGCCAATATCAACCTGCACAGACGATTTGCCCGAGTGGGCTTCACACCCGTCAGAATTAGACTGTTCGCCAACCAGTTTGGAGCGTTGGGTCAAGGTGAAGTTCTCCCGGAGTCCTTCCGGGTTGGTGAAAAGCTGTCATTCTGGCAGAGTGAAATCGCCGAGATGGCGACCCTGTTGGCGCTATGGGACTTGGTCATTCAGAGGGATAGGAACGAGTTGAGTCGGTATTTGCTTTGGAGGCAGAACCCGACGACGGTGATGTTGAGGTTAGTCAGTGCAGGGGGTCGCCTGATTCCAGTTGGAGTGAAGCGGGTGGAGGATAAAGGTCTTGAACGCACCCTGAACGACATTCGTGATGAGCACGAGGCGCCGGTGCAATTTCCCCACGACACAATCGCCATGCAGGGCCTAAACGACAATTCAGACTTCCTGCTTAGACGATGGACCTTTGGCGATCCGATTGAGCCGGCACGCTACTACGTCCACAGAGAGATTAACGAACGGCTCAAGGGGCACGTTAACCCTGCTGTTCTTCCATTCAGCCAGGGAGACATTTACTTCTTCCCAGACTGTCTCCTGTCGGCTCTTTACACGCTCTTTGCCCACGAGGTCTCCGGACGAACCCGGCCGGCCATCGCATGTCGCCATTGCGGCGCTTATTTCATCCCTGTTCACGGCAGTCAAAAGTATCACGATGAGAGATGTCGGAAACTGGCGTACTACCACAAACCAAAGAGTAACGACTCGAGTGTCTGTTAGGAGGTAAAAGTTGGGCAAACGTGGACAGAACGAAGGAAGTATCTTCAGGCGCAAAGATGGCCGCTGGGCGGCTACCGTCAGCCTCGGCTATCAGAATGGCAGGCGTCTGCGAAAGTCGTTCTATGGCGAGACCCGCCGCGAAGTGCAGGAACGCTTGACCCAAGCATTGCGCGATCAGCAACTGGGACTCCCTATCGCCATTGAGCGGCAGACAGTAGGTCAGTTCCTCCAAAACTGGCTCATTGAGTCAGTAAAGCCCTCAGTTCGGCCGAAGACCTACAATAGCTATGAACAGCTTATACGTTTGCATTTGGCACCGGCGCTTGGCAGAACTCCGTTGCAGAAGCTAGCGCCACAGCATGTTCAGGCTTTCCTCAACGCCAAACTTGCATTTGGCTTGTCACCGCGCACAGTCCAGTACCTTCGGGCTACACTACGCTGCGCCTTGAACCAAGCTTTGAGATGGGGATTGGTCGCCCGAAACGTGGCCGCTTTGGTTGACTCGCCACAAGTGAAGCGTCACGAAATTCAGACGTTAGACCCACACCAAGCGCGTGTTTTTCTCAATGCGGTTAAGGGTAATCGCCTGGAAGCCCTCTATTCGGTCGCGCTTGCTCTCGGTTTGCGGCAAGGTGAAGCATTAGCCCTGCGATGGGCGGATGTGGACTTTGGAAACGCAACCATACGGGTGCAAGCAGCTTTGCAGCGCATTGATGGAAAACTTCAGTTGGTTGAACCAAAAACGGCACAATCTCGGCGTACAATCAATCTTCCGGCCACCGTTGAGACAGCCTTGCGCGAACACCGTGTCCGCCAACTAGAAGATCGCTTGGCGTCAGGCGGCCGGTGGCAAGAATCCGATCTTGTCTTCACGACCGCTTTCGGGAGCCCATTGGACGGACGGACAGTCACCAAACAGTTCCAGAGGATATTAGAACGCGCCGGCCTCCCCCGCATTCGCTTCCACGATCTTCGACATACATGCGCTTCTCTGTTGTTGGCGCAAGGCGTGCACCCACGCGCTGTGATGGAGACGTTAGGCCACAGCCAGATCAGTCTCACGATGAATACCTACTCGCACGTGATGCCGGCGCTACGGAAAGAGGTTGCCGATTAGGATGAACGAGATTCTGGTTGGGCAGAAATGAAGGATTTCGCTGCCGGTGGCTGTCAATGTGGCTGTCAAATGGCTGTAACGCGCCGCTATTGAGAAAAACAGAAACGCCATTTCAGCCGTAAATTGCAAGGGGAAACCAAGGAGCCGACGGGGGGATTTGAACCCTCGACCTGCTGTTTACGAAACAGCTGCTCTACCGCTGAGCTACGTCGGCAGTCGCACTCGATTCAAATGTACCAATAGCCAGCCCCTCCGTCAACGTTCTGGCTCGAACCCTCCTTTTTTATACAGGTTAGTAGGGTCCCAAAACATCCAGCCACTGATTCCAGCGTCATAGGTCGCGGCTTTCTGGGCAAGGAACTGGTCTGGTCCGTAGGGATAGTTCAAGAGGTAGTCGTCGTAGTACTGCAACCACGGACGGATTGCTACGCCGGTATTTTTCAGCCGCTCAGATGCCCGCTTCAAGCTCTGGTAAACGATCTCGTAAGGGTGCTTTGACGCCTCGCCACTGTACTTGAGATCCCCATCTATTAGAATGCCATCCCAGAACAGGTTGGGGTACAGCATCGGTGAGATCACGTCCACGTGGGGCGCCATTACCTCTAACTTTTGGCCGATGCCCATATCGTCCTCGCGCCAGGTCGTATAGCCGAACACATCAATCGCCAAGCGAGCACCGGTTGGGGCCACTTGTGAACGGGCGTATTCCAGAAAGCCGCCTATCGCGGCCAATCGGTTCTGTTCGGTGCTCGGTTTGGAGAAGACCATACGATCAACGCTGGTGCTGGCGCTTGGATCGCTGGGGAAGCGGATGTAATCAAACTGGATCTCGTCAAAACCAAACTCGGCCGCTTCTTTGGCAATCGCGACATTGTACTCCCACACTTCGCGCTTATTGGGGTCGGCCCAGCCCAAGCCTTCACCATCAATCCAGCGTCCGCCGGTCCGCGAGTCTTTTACTGCTAGGTCAGGTCGCGCTCTGGTCAAAGGGTCGTCCTTGAACACAACGATACGAGCAATTGAGTAAACGCCGCGACGCTTCAAATCGGCCAGGAAAGCCTTCGGATCCGAAATCATGATGTCCTTTTGCGCCCCATATTCTTTGACGGCCGGGATCGAACTCTTATAGACCAGCCATCCGCGGTCGCCCTTAACATCTATGACAAGCGCATTGGCCTCCGTCTTGGCGATCAGTTGGAGCGCATTGTCGCGTAGCTCGGCATTGCCTACACCGTAATATGTAAGGTAAAGCGCTTTCACCGACTCCTTTTCAATCTGCATGGTGATCGGACTTAGGTCATTTACAACCATAGTGGACGAAGAGTAGCCGCTAGCCCTCGCCGTCACCGGTCGGCCAGGCTGAACGCCCAGGATGCGAAACTCGCCATTCTTGTCGGTGCGGCCCTCGTTTGAGCCGACGAGGACAACCGCGTTTGGGACTGGCCGGCCGGTCTTTTTGTCCAGGACTCGGCCGGTCAAGACGCTGTAATGCAAGGTGATGCGGAAAGAAACCCCTTCCGGCATTACCGTTGAGGCCGGGTCGTGGTCCGGCGCTGCTATGCGGAGGGTCTGGCCGGACTCTACGTGGGTCAGCGTCGCCTTGCCGTTTTGATCGGATCGCCCTCGTTGCTCACCCACCGCCACCTCGACATCTTTTAGCGGGCCGAGTTTGTCGCTGAGGACTTCGATGGTAATCACCCGCGGTTGTAGCGCCACCAGGACCGGCCGACTGTCAACAGGAATAGAGGTAACCAAGAAGCCAGGAGCGCCAACCGTCACCGGCTTATCAAGGAAGAGATACTTCGCCGAGAACCCCCCATCGGGGCCGGTCTTCACTCGGCGGTTGTCTTGGACTATGTCAGCGCCAACTATCGGAGCATTGCTCAGGGCGTCAACGACTCGGCCGGCGAGCAAGGTCGGTTGCAGACGCGCCTCGATCAGCGAGTTCTCCACCGGCTCGACCTCGGTTGGCAGGTAACCTGGGCTAGTTACCGACATTTTTCCACGCAATCTAGGGCCAACGTAGCTGCCGTGCCCGTCGGCCTTGGTGGAAATCTGGCCGTTGCCGGTTACAATAGAAGCGGAGCCAATTGGCTGGCTCGTTTCCGCGTCATAAACTGCGAATTCGATGACGCGGTCGCTATAGTACTCGTCATATACAAGCCAGGCCAGCGCCGTAAGCGCAAAAATGATAAGCAGATAGAAAATTCGGATATTCATTAACTAATCGCTTTGCCAACCTCGGATAGTATAGTCAGATGTAGCCCGAATAATTGATACTAGGGCTTCTCGGCTGGGAAGTCCATGCGAATAGACCAAATTATACGTGTAAGGCTGGCTACACTATCTCGCAAATTTAGGTCCGGGGGTGTTCAGATATCATCAGAATCGGTGAGCCGGTGGCCGGCGACTATCAGAGTTGCGCTCGACTGGACCTGAGCTACTCGACAGACCGGGTGTGGCAGATTTCGCAGTCGGCCGGTGGGCAGGTCATCACGGTCAGAATTATCGTGACGGCGCTGCCTCGTCCGATTACCGTCAGGCCAGATATAGACGAGCAGACAACAGTCTCTGAGTGGCTGCGCGGAAGATATTTCCTGGTTGCCCGCGATGAGGAAGGGCCGGTCGGCTTCGTGGCGGCCGATGAAGTCAAAGAAACCTACAGCATTCATATCAGAGCAATCGCGGTCGACCGGCCCAAGCGAGGTGCCGGTATTGGCAGCCAGCTACTGCAAGCGATCAAGGATATTGCTCGCAGCCAGCGCGCGAGGAGGCTGGTATTAGAATCTACGACTAGAAACCAACCGCTGTTGGACTTCTGCTTGAAGCGTGGCTTTTCATTATCGGGCTATCGCGACTACTACTTTCCAAGCGGGGAAACGGCGGTATTCCTCGGCGCCTTTGTATGACGATCAGGAGGCCGGCAAGTGGTTCAATCCACAGATTACGCAGA
>JBCLEL010000131.1:0-6637 GCA_038913435.1 Chloroflexota bacterium | reverse complement strand
TCGAAGGGGCCAGCCCTAATGCTATGGGTTTGCTCTGAGCCAGTAGCTACTTCAACCAGGCGTCCTTAACTACTGGCACTTGGAAGTTGTACTTCAATCCTTGAAGCTCTTTGCGGTAGGCAACTAGCCCAGGAGTATAGAAGCCGGTGCCGGTGTAAGCCCCCTCCTGCAACAGACGTAGCACATTGCGGTAAATCTCATGCCGCTTCTTCTCGTCCATTGTAGCTGCACCTTCGTCCAACAGCTTGTCAATCCCAGGGTCGGAGAAGTTACCCCAACTTCCAGCAGCGCCGGTCTTTATTCGCCGCTGCAACGCGTCGGGGTCCACCACGGTCTCAAATCCGTCCCGGGCGAAGTCAGCCTGGAACTTGCCGGCTCGCACTTCATCAATCCACACCAACCTCTCCACCGTGGCGAGCTTGACTTTAATGCCTACCTTTTCCCACATCTGTTGGGCGTACGCGGCGATCGTGTTTTCAGGCTCACGCGCGATCACCTTTAGCTCAAATGAGACACCGTCTGGATACCCGGCCGCCGTCAGCAACTCCTTGACCTTCGCCGGGTTGTAATCGTAGGTGGGGATGCTCTCGTCGTAGCCCAATGCCCCGGAGGTGAAGAATGGATAGCGGGTTGGACGAGCTACGCCAAAGCCGAGCGCCTTTGTCATAGCCTCACGATCAATGCCGTACAGAACTGCCTGGCGGACTCGCACGTCATCGAAGGGCTTTTGCTTAGTGTTGAACCAGACAGCAAAGTATACCTGGCTGAACCAGGGTAGCTCGTCAAGCGTTAAATTGGCGTCGGCCTTGACAGTAGCCACATCTTTTGGTGGCACTACCTCCAAAATGTGCACGCCGCCAGTCCGAAGGTCTTGAAGGCCAACGGTAGGATCAGACTGGAAACGGCTGACGAAGCCGTCGAGGTAGGGCAACGACTTGCCGTCGGCGCCCTTCTCAAAGTAGTCCGGATTGCGCTCCATAATCAGCCGGTCATCGGTGATCCACTGCTTGAATCGGAAGGGACCAGTCCCCACCGCTTGGCGGGCATACCCATCCTCCCCCAGCTTATCAAAAGCCGCTTTCGATCCCATGTGGACCTGAGCGCCATTGACCCAGGCCAGCAGGCGCAGGAGAGCTGGGTTAGGGTTCTTGAGCTTCAATCGCAATGTATTCTTGTCCAGGGCCTCGGCCGCTTCAATAACCTCGAACTGACCTTTTTTCTGCGACTTGGGATGGTCACGCGCCCGCAGAATGTTCCAAGCGGCTACTTCGGCGTCAAAAGGGCTGTTGTCGTGGAAGGTAATTCCTTGCTTGAGCTTGAAAACCAGGGTCTTGGGATCGGGTTGCTCCCAGGACTCAGCCAGATCACCCACTACCTTGTGCTGGCCAGTCTTGGCATCCACCAGTTCATAGCGCACCAGGCTATTAAACATCGCCTCATAGCCAGGGTTGAAAAAGATGGAGTTGAGATGGGGATCCATAGATGAGTAGGTATAGGCAACCGAGTGAACCAATGTGCCACCGCGCTTGATAGCGGTGGCCGGCTGGGTTGGCGCCGGCGCGGCGGTTGGCGCTGGGGCAACCACGGCTGGCTTTGGCGCGGCGGTTGGCGTTGGCGCAGCGGCGGGTGCTGGCGCAGCGGCGGCCGGCGGCTGGGTTGGCGGCGCCGGCTTCGGCGCAGGAACTGTGGTTGGGGTTGGCGCCGCAGCCGGCGCGCAGGCGGCGATCAATACAAGCGCAGTGCTTCCCAGGCCGGCTAAAAACAAACGGCGATTAAGTCGGTAACTTGATCTATCTGGCATTTTCCCTTTCTCCTGACAGACTAATGTAATAAAGACTCGATTGCTCCTATGACCAGTTCGGCACAACGCCGAACGCTCCGGAAGTCGAAATCCGTCCGAAGCTCACCCCCATTCATTACTAGTCTTGAGCGGCATCGCTCGAAGGAAAGCAATACTGGCATTATAGCATCAGGGATGGCCGCTCACTCTTAGTCGAGCGAGCGGCCATCCCTGCCTACCCAGCGACGTTGAGATGTCAGCTTGAGGTTATTTCAACCACATCTTGCGAAGGTCTAGCGTGAAGTAATGAAACGCCAGCCCTTGCACCTCCTTGCGATAAGCAGTCATTAATGGCTCGGCGTATCCGCTGCCCTCATAAGCCTGGTCTTGCAAGACTTGCAGGGCCTTCTTGTAGATCTCGTGCCGTTTCTTCGGATCGAACTCGGCTGATCCCTGGTCCACCAGCTTATCTAGTTCCGGGTCGCATAGATTGAAGAAGTTGCCGGTGCCATCGCACTTGAGGTTTGACTCCAGCAGGCTTGGATCAATAAGCCCATTGAAGGAAGCGCGTGAGAAAGCAGCTTGGAATTTCTTAGCCTTCTGCACGTCTATCCAGGCCAACCTCTCCAGCTTATTGATCTTCGCCTTGATCCCCACTGCCCCCCACATCTGCTGGACAAACTCTGCGATGGTGTTTTCTGGCTCGCGGTTGATCACGTTCAGATCAAATGATATTCCATCCGGGCGACCAGCCGCGGTGAGCAACTCCTTTACCTTGGCAGGATTGTATTTATAGTTGGTTATGCTCTCATCGTATCCGAGCGTCCCGGGTCCCCACCATGGATAGGGATGGGCAAAAGCTATGCCAAAGCCGAGCGCCTTAGCCATCCCTTCGCGATCAATTCCATACAAAGCAGCCTGTCGAACCTTCACATCAGTGAAAGGATCGGCATCCTTATTCAGACCGACCAGGAAGTATATCTGTCCTGCCCAGGGCTTTTCCCAGATGGCTAAATTGGAGTCAGCTTTGATAGTAGCCGCTCCCTTTGAAGGTAGATACTCCAATACGTGGACGCTGCCGGCCCGCATATCTTGTACCGCCACCGTTGGATCAGGATTGAAACGGCTGACGAACCCGTCCAGGTAGGGAAGAGATTTGCCATCAGCGCCCATCTCAAAGTAGTCGGGATTACGCTCTAGGATGAGCCGGTCGTCGGTAATCCATTGCTTGAACTTGAAGGGGCCAGTGCCAACTGGATTGCGGGCGAATCCGTCTTCTCCAAGTTTGTCCATCGCGGCCTTGGAGGCCATGAAAGTCCTACTTTGATCCCAGGCAAGGACGGCAAGGGCAGCCGGCTCGGGTTTTTTTGTTCGTATGCGCAGGGTGTTCTTGTCCACCACCTCGGCCGACTCAAACCTCACGTAGAAGGACTTCCTGGTGGATTTGGGGTGGTCACGGTATCGCAGAATGTTCCAGGCCGCGACCTCAGCATTGAATTCGCTGCCATCGTGGAACTTGATCCCTTGCTTCAGTTTGAACACGTATGTCTGAGGATCAGGTTGCTCCCACGATTCGGCGAGATCGCCCACTATCTTATGTTGCCAGGTCTTGGCATCCACCAGTTCATAGCGCACCAGGCTGTTGTACAAGGCCGGAAAGCCTGGATTGAACAGGATGTTGGTAAGGGCCGGGTCCATATTGTCGTAGGTAAAGGCAATTGACCCTATCAAAGTGCCTCCGCGCTTGATAGCGGTGGCCGGCTGAGTTGGCGCCGGCGCGGCGGTTGGCGCTGGGGCAACCGCGGCTGGCTTTGGCGCGGCAGTCGGCGTTGGCGCAGCGGCGGCCGGTGGCTGAGTTGGCGCGGCCGGCTTCGGCGCGGGAACTGTGGTTGGGGTTGGCGGCGGAGGCGGCGCGCAGGCGGCGATCAATACGACAGTGGCGCTGCCGAGGCCCCCTAAAAACGAACGGCGCGTAACTCGGTAACTTGATCTATTGAGCATTTCTCTTCCTCTCCCATTAATGACTTTGAGTAGCAATAACCGCCACAAAGCGACAATAGTGCTCTGCTAATCGGTACGTTGAAGGAGGAAATTGATGTTCCTCTCCACGGGATAGACAGAATATATACGCTCGTTTGGGTGAAGTCAAGGCGCTCTGTGACGAACGTTTCATCGCCTAGAAAATAGATTTTCATCCGCCTGGGTGTCGCCTGGCAAGCGACATCGCCGATTGCTCTGAAAATGAGCCTTCCGGCTATCCGAAACAACGAAAGACGGTAGGAGACAAGCTCCTACCCTACATTTACAGCGGTGGGCATAAACATTGATCTGTGTAGCAAGGCCGGCTCGCCCCTTGCCTACCATATAGAAATGCCTATCGTGTAGGGGCAAGGCATGCCTTGCCCCTACAACAGGCGACGTGGTAATGGCTCAATGATTACGCTCATTGCTGTAGGAGTCTGCTTAGTGTAGGGCACGAGCTTGTCTCGCGCCGCCGGACGGGCGGTGGGGCCGTTGCCGGAGTGCCGTTCATCACCCACCGGTGCGGCGCTATTTTCATGATTTGTGGCGCCGCTGCCAAGCGGCAAGTGACGATTGCGAGTTCGCCGAGGCCGGACAGAGCAATCCTACAGCACGAGAAGCCCAGGCCCGCTATGCTCTGGCTCCGATGCCAAGCATAGCATGTACCGCCTCGATGACCTGGGGCGGTTGTGGCACATAGAGGTCCTCTAGCGTCGCGCTGAATGGCACCGGCGTGTGCGGCGCGTTCACCGTCTTTACCGGCGCGTCGAGGTAGTCGAAGCCCTTGTCAGCGACGCGGGCAGCCACATCCCGCGCGACGGAGCAGACCGGATTGTCCTCGTCAACGACGACTAGCCGGTGTGTTTTCTTTACCGAATTAAGGATGGTCTCCTCATCTATAGGTGATACCGTCTTTAGATCAATCACTTCTGCCTCTAGGCCCTCGGATGCCAGCAAGTTTGCCGCCTCCAGGCAAACGTGGGTCATCCGGCCGATGCCAACCAGGGTGAGGTCTTTCCCCGGCCGTACCACCTCAGCCTTGCCGATTGGCACGGTGTACGACTCCTCAGGCACATCGCCCGACAGCGAGTTCAGGAACTTGTGCTCGAAGAAGATGACCGGATCGTCGTCGCGGATAGCCGAGATCAAAAGGCCTTTGGCGTCGTAAGGGTTGGATGGCGCAACACACTTCAGGCCGGGGACGTGGGCCAGCATCGAGTACATGGTCTGGGAATGTTGGGCGGCTGCGCCGCCGCCGCGCTTCTGTCCCGGTATAGTAGTTGTCCCATAGCCGGCCCTCAGCACCATGGGCACCTTGACCTGCCCGCCCATCATATAGCGCATCTTGGCCGCCTGGTTCATCACTTGGTCCAGGCAGCAGCCCAACAGGTCAATAAAGGAAAGGTCTACGACCGGCCGCAAGCCAGTCATCGCCGCGCCAACAGCAGCGCCAACAAATCCCATCTCGCTGATGGGTGTGTCAATAACGCGCTCGGGGCCGAACTCGATGATCAGTCCCTTCGTCGAACGAAAGGGGCCGCCCCAGGGATCAATGATGCCGAGGTGTGCCCGGCCAGCGCCGCCGGCCACATCCTCGCCCATCACTATCACATTGGGATCGCGCCGCATCTCCTGAAAGAGAGCCTCGGTGATCGCTTGCCGGACATTCAACTTGCGGGTAGCCATTCTGTCATCCCCCTGCTTATCGTTAATCTATCTGTCCAGGGTTCTAACAACCATCGGGGGTTGCCAGCCGCGTAACCGTAGGGGCAATCCTATGTGATTGCCCATTGGCCGGGCGTATAAAAGGCAGACACGCAGGTCTGCCCCTACGTATGTATCGCCCCGATTATTGGTAGAACCATTATTCGCCATAGACGTGGGTGTAAAGCTCGGACGGTTCGGGCAGCGGACTAGACTCAGCGAACTCAACCGCCTCTTCAATCAAGGCAGCGACTCTAGCGTCAACCTCATCTAGCTGGGCTTGGTTGAGCGAGCCTTCCTCGATCACCCGCCGCCGGAATAGCTGAATCGGGTCCCGGTCATGGTAGTGGGACTCTTCATCAGCCAGCCGATAGCGGCTGGGATTGTCCCCTATAAAGTGTCCGTAGTACCGATAGGTCTCGCACTCAATCAGGCTGGGGCCTTCGCCGGCCCTGGCCCGCCGGACCGCTTGGCTGGTCGCCTCATAGACGGCGAATACGTCCTGGCCGTCAATCGCTATGCCAGGGATGCCATAGGAGGCGGCTCGGCCGGCGATGTTGTTGCCGGCGGTGCTGTACTCCACCGGCGTGCTCTGGGCGTAGTGGTTGTTCTCGCAGGCGAACACTACCGGCAGTTTCCAGATGGCGGCGAGGTTAATGCTCTCATGGAACGTGCCAATATTGGCCGCGCCGTCGCCAAAAAAGGCGGCGACAACCTGGCCGGTCTTTTTCAGCTTGGAGGTGAGGCCGGCGCCGACGGCATGCGGCATCCCTCCGCCGACAATCGGGTTCACCCCAAGCATCCCCTTGCTGTAATCAGTGATGTGCATTGAGCCGCCTTTACCACGGTTGGTGCCGGTCACCTTGCCGTACAGCTCGGCCATCATCTGGCGTGGGTCAACGCCTTTGGCGATGCAGTGACCATGCCCCCGATGGGTGGATGTGATCCAGTCGTTTGGTTCGAGCGCCGCGCACACGCCAACCGCGACCGCTTCCTGCCCGATGTACAAATGACCGCTGCCGAGCGGCCGTCCGGTCTCAACTAGCTGACGGAAGCGGTCCTCGAACTGCCGGATCGTCACCATCCGCTCATAGATCCAAAGCAGCTTGCTTGTGTCCAAAGCGCCAACTA
>JBCLEL010000130.1:0-6685 GCA_038913435.1 Chloroflexota bacterium | reverse complement strand
TGGAAGGTCCTGTGATCCAGCCGGAGGGCGAGTCGGTTAATTGGCACACCTATTGGCTTCACCTCTGGGGGCGAGCGACGCAGGCGTTAAAGCCTAGCGAACTCGAGGAACATTTGGAACAGATTCTGCGCAGGAAAGAGGACGAGACAGCAGAGGAAAGATTAAAGACCTATTTCTTCGATGACGAGGTGTGGCGCAGTCTGCCGGACAAGACACGCCGCAGTCTGATAGACGCCGAGCGACAGTGGTTTTCCACGCGCGCCGGCCGATACGACAGTCTGTTGCAAGATCTTAAAGTGGCGACTGAAAACCTCTGTTTTGATCTATTTTGGCAGAGGTTACGTAAATCTGCTGGTAGCGCAAGTCTTCTTGAGTTCGTAGCAGAGGACCTCGCCTTGCAGCAACGGGGTCGCGATCCTTCCCTCCCAAACTACGCCTGGGCTTTCTCTCAAACGTTTTTTAAGGAGTTCATTTCCGGATTGGGTCTCGGTGATGAAGACAAAAAATTCCTGACGCTTGAGTTGCCTGCGCCCGTACGCGATCTAAACTCCTGGCGGAATCCGGCTGATCATGGGGCAAATTCGCAAGTGCGCCGAGAAAAGGTGCAAGAGCTTATGAAGAAATTCCTCGGATTGGGTTGCCCCGGCATCCTGCCACGATTGGCTGCTATCAATCACAAATTGAACCCGAGAACCTTCCGGCGAGGGTAGCTGAGAGAAACCAACAGCCTCATAAGGGGCAAGACCGTGTCTCTCGATGGCGTAGGGGCGTATTGCATACGCCCCTACTTTATGTCACGGCGTCAGACATTCATTCGCAGGGACCGTGTGCCTAAATGCCCTATTCGGTGTTATCTATCGTAAGGAGACTGTGAACCGATGGGGAAGGGGCTGGTCGGGGTGGTCGGCGCCGGCACCATGGGCAGCGGGATTGCCCAGGTGTTCGCCCAGGCCGGCTACCGCGTCGTACTCCACGACAGTCTGCCAGGGCAGATCGAAAAGGCCAGGGCGTCGGTCGTCGCCTCGCTACAACGGTTAGAAAAGGCCGGCAAGCTCGGCGAGCAGCCCGACGCCGTTCTCAGCCGGATTGAGGACTCGGACTCGCTAGCCGGCCTGGCGGAGGCAACCCTGGTTATCGAGGCGGTCAGTGAAAAAAAGAACTTGAAGCAGGAGATATTCGCCGAGCTTGGCCGGCTGGTTGGCGCGAATGCGATTCTAGCCTCAAACACGTCTTCGATCTCGATCACCGCACTGGCCGGCGCAACCAGGAATCCAAAGCGAGTGGTTGGCATCCACTTTATGAACCCGGCGCCGGTGATGCCGCTGGTGGAGATCGTGCAGGGCGAGTTGACCAGCCTGGAGACGGTGGAAAAAGCCAAACAGATCGTCGGCTCATTGGGAAAGACGGCGGTCGTGTCAGCCGACCGGCCCGGCTTCATCGTCAACCGGATGCTGATACCGATGATTAACGAGGCGATATTCGCCTTGATGGAGGGCGTCGCCACCCGCGACGACATTGACCAGGCGATGAAATTGGGCGCGCGTCACCCGATGGGGCCGTTGGAACTGGCTGACCTGATTGGACTGGACATCTGCTTAGATGTGATGGAAACCTTGTATCAGGAGTTTGCCGACTCGAAGTACCGGCCCTGCCCACTGCTGCGGCGGATGGTCGAGGCCGGCCTGCTTGGCCGGAAAACTGGTCGCGGGTTCTACGAATATGTACGATAGGTCTATCGTCCTAGGCGACATTCCAAAACTTAACGCAGAGACGCAGAGGCGCGGAGTTTCAAGATTGGTTTTCTCAGCGTCTCCGCGTCTCTGCGGTTTTTAGATAGTTTCTTGGTGTTTTGGAGAGTTGAGAGAGACGATGACTAATCTATATAACCGGCGGTAATCAATGAACGAAAACACCACTTCAATCAACGGCAACCTTGATCGTGCCAACACTACGGCCGCCCGGATTGACCAACTGCGCCAGTTGCGCGAGCTAGCTACGATGGGCGGCGGCCTGGCCCGCATCGAGCAGCAGCACCAACGGGGCAAGCTCACCGCCCGCGAGCGGGTCAATCTCCTGTTAGACCAGGGCAGTTTCAACGAGCTGGACGCCCTGGTGACGCACCGGTCAAATGACTTCGGCCTCGCCGACCAGAAGATTCTCGGCGACGGCGTCATAACCGGCTTTGGCAAGATCGAAGGCCGGCTGGTCTATGTCTATGCCCAAGACTTCACCGTGCTTGGTGGCTCGTTGGCCGAAGCCCATGCCGAAAAGATCTGCAAGGTCATGGATATGGCGATGGAGAACGGCGCGCCGGTCGTTGGCCTCTGCGATTCCGGCGGCGCTCGCATCCAGGAGGGCGTCATCAGTCTAGGCGGCTATGCCGACCTCTTCCTCCGCAACACGCTAGCCTCTGGAGTAGTGCCGCAAATCTCGGCGATCATGGGTCCCTGCGCCGGCGGCGCGGTGTACTCGCCGGCTCTGACCGACTTCATCTTCATGGTCAAAGACACCAGCAACATGTTCATCACCGGTCCGAACGTCATCAAAGCCGTCACCCACGAGGATGTCACCTTTGAGCAGCTTGGCGGCGCGATGACCCACACCTCTATCAGCGGGGTCGCCCACTTCGCCGCCGAAAACGAAGATGAGTGCCTCTATCTAATCCGCCGGCTGCTCAGCTTTCTGCCGTCGAACAACCTGGAAGACGCGCCGGCCGTTGAAACCGACGACGATCCCAACCGGATGGACGACGAGCTAAACGCGGTCATCCCCGACAACCCAAACCATCCATACGATATGAAGGAGGTCATCAACCGAATCATAGATAATAGCGACTTCTTTGAGGTTGCCGCCAACTACGCCCAGAACATCATCATCGGCTTCGCCCGGTTCAGCGGGCGTAGCGTCGGCATCGTTGCCCAGCAGCCGAGTGTGCTGGCCGGCGTGCTCGACATCAACGCCTCGGTGAAGGCCGCCCGCTTCATCCGGTTCTGCGACTGCTTCAACCTACCGATTGTCACCTTGCAGGACGTACCGGGATTCCTGCCGGGCGTGTCCCAGGAACACGGCGGGATCATCCGCCACGGCGCCAAGCTGCTCTACGCCTACTGCGAGTCAACCGTACCGAAAGTGACCATCATTACTAGGAAGTCCTACGGCGGCGCCTACTGCGTGATGAGCAGCAAGCACATCCGTGGCGATATAAACTATGCTTGGCCGACGGCTGAGATAGCGGTGATGGGACCTGATGCGGCGGTGAACATCATCCACCGGCGCGAGCTAGATAGCTCGGCCAACCCGGAGGAGACCCGGCGCAAGCTGATCGAGGACTACCGGTTGAAGCTAGCCAACCCCTACATCGCCGCCGCCCGTGGATTCGTGGACGACGTGATCGAGCCACGGGAGACGCGGCCAAAGATCATCACGGCGCTGGAGATGTTGAAAAACAAGCGCCAGAGCAACCCGCCGAAGAAGCATGGCAACATGCCATTGTAGCGGCAGCCGCGCCAAACAAACCGCAGAGACGCAGAGGCGCAGAGACGCTGAGAATCAAGAGAGGGGCAGAGAAACGTAGGGCAGGAGCTTGTCTCCTGCCGCCAGTCTCCACGCGCCAAGAGCTAGGTAACCGCAGAGACGCAGAGACGCTGAGGCGCAAAGAGTTTTCAATTTATTTCTCAGCGTCTCCGCGTCTCTGCGGTGAAATGGAACTATAATGCTCACCTCATTCCGCAAAGTCATGGTGGCAAACCGAGGCGAGATCGCCGTCCGCGTGCTGCGGGCGTGCGAGGAGCTTGGCATTGGCACCGTCGCCGTCTATTCCGACGTTGACCGCAACGCGCTGCACGTGCGCTACGCCGACGAGGCGTACAACATCGGGCCGGCGTCGGCCCGCGAAAGCTACCTGCGGATTGACAAGCTGATTGACGTGGCCCGCCGGTCCGGCGCCGATGCGATCCACCCCGGCTACGGATTCCTGGCTGAGAACGCCGAGTTCGCCCGCGCCTGCCAGGAGGCTGGCCTAACCTTCATCGGCCCGTCGCCGGAGGCTATCCACGTTATGGGCGACAAGGTAATGGCCCGCCAGACAGTCCAGGCGGCCGGCGTGACGGTTGTGCCCGGCAGCGACGGCCCGGTCAGCGGCGAGCCAGAAGCTATTGACATCGCCGAAAGGATCGGGTTGCCGGTGGTGGTGAAGGCGACGGCCGGCGGTGGCGGCAAGGGCATGCGGGTCGTTCACCGGCTGGACGAGCTGCCGGCCGCCCTGCGCGCCGCCGCGAATGAGGCCGGCGCCGCCTTTGGCGATTCCACCCTCTACCTCGAGAAATACCTCGAAAACGTCCGCCACGTCGAGTTTCAGATACTGGCCGACCGCCACGGTAACGTCATCCATCTGGGCGAGCGCGAGTGCTCGATCCAGCGCCGGCATCAAAAGATGCTTGAGGAGTCGCCTTCGCCGGCCATGGACCCGCGTCTGCGCGAGAGGATGGGCGAGGTGGCAGTCAAGGCGGCCAAGTCGGTGAACTACGAGAACGCCGGCACCGTCGAGTTCCTGCTCGACAAGGACAAGAAGTTCTATTTTCTAGAAATGAACACTCGCTTGCAGGTCGAGCACCCGGTCACCGAGATGGTGACTGGGATTGACCTGGTAATCGAGCAGTTGAGAATCGCAGCCGGCCGCCGGCTGCGCTACCGCCAGCGCGACATCCAGGTGAAGGGTTGCGCGATAGAGTGCCGCATCTCGGCTGAGGACCCTTTCAACGACTTCCTCCCATCAATCGGCGTCATCACCAACGTCTATGAGCCGAGCGGACCGGGCGTTCGGGTGGACAGCGCCGTCTTTGATGGGATGGAGGTCACGATCTACTACGACCCGATGATCGCCAAGCTGATCGTCTGGGGCGAGACTCGCGGCCAGGCGATACTGCGCATGCGCCGGGCCTTGCGCGAGTTCAAGCTGCTGGGTATCAGGACCAACCTGCCGTTTTTCCTGCGCTTGATGGACTCGCCCAGCTTTATCGCCGGCCGGTTGGACACCGCCTTCCTGGAGAAAGTGCCGTTATTGCAGCAAGACGAAAACAGCGTCCTGAAGGAAGTGGCGGCGATTGCGACGGCCGCCATCGCCCATCGGAGCAAGATCATATCCGCCAGCCGCAACCAGAATGCGCATAAAACCGATCATAGCCCCTGGCGCACCGCCGGCCGACGTTCAGCTATGCGCGAGGGGTAAGACTCGATTCACCGCAGAGACGCAGAGGCGCGGAGAAAAATTAACGTAGGGCGGGAGCTTGTCTCCTGCCGCAATATTCCAAGCCGAACAGAGGCATAACCGCGGAGACGCAGAGGCGCTGAGTAAAATGACCTTGAAAATCCTCTGCGTCTCCGCGTCTCCGCGTCTCCGCGTCTCCGCGTCTCCGCGTCTCCGCGTTGAAAACGGAATTCTGACTTGAAATACTACGTCGAGATCAACGACGAGACAATCGAACTAGACATCACCGAGCGCGGCGACAAGCTGGCCATCAGCATCGGCGGACGCGAGCTGCTGGTTGACGTGCGGGAGATCAACGCGCCGTCGCTCTACTCAATGCTGATGGACAACCAGTCCTACGAGCTGTTCATTGACGCCCAGGGTGACAGCTACAACGTCCTGGTCAACGACGAGCTTTTCCGGCTGAAGGTGCAGGACGAGTGGGCCCGCCGGCTGTCCAACATCCAGAGCCGCGCCCATCCCGCCGAGGGCGAGCTACAGGTCAAGGCGCCGATGCCGGGGGCCGTCGTTGCGGTTGAGGTGACGCCGGGCGAGACGGTCAAGCGCGGCAAGGGCCTGGTGATACTCAGCGCGATGAAGATGGAGAACGCGATCAAAGCTCCCCGTGACGGCACCGTCAAATCCGTCGAGGTCACCGCCGGCCAGACCGTCCAGCAAGGGCAGACGTTGGTGGTGCTGGAGTAAAAGAGGAGGGTGGTATGAAGAAAAGTAAAGTCGCGCCTCTGCGCATCCCTGAGCATCTGGATGAGTTGGCCGGCCTCAGCGCGCGCGAGCAGCACACCGACAAGGCCACTGCGCTGCGCCAATGGATCCATCAAGGAGCAGCCCGCTACCTCCTTGAGCTGGTTGCCGAGGGCAGGGTGAGCATTGGCCGCGCTGCTGAGATGCTGGACCTATCGGTGTATGACCTGTACCATCAGGCCGGGACCCACGGGATCGAATTGGGGGCCAGTGATGAGCAGCGCCAGCGGTCCCATGCGCTGGCGGCCAAGCTTGCCCAGGTAAGCGAGTAAGGTGAACCCACTTCTATCGGGAACGGCAGCTCAAAACAGTTGAGGTCGCCGCCGGCCAGACCGTCCAGCAGGGGCAGACGTTAGTGGTGTTGGAGTGAGACTACAGCCGAAGCACCGCATAGCACGTATCCCTCCTCAGATCGCGGACTACGCCAGTTGAGCCAGCCGCTCAGTGAGAGCTTTTACGTCAGTCTCTCGCGACGAATATACCTCCACTTTGTACTTTTCGTGGAGTTTCAACTGAATCAACATGTCCTTCATCGCACTGTCAGTAGTAACAATGTCAACATAGGGCAGAACTGCAGCCAGAGCTGCTATATCGTAAGGATCACTCGGCCTTGGCTTGCGCCCCGGTTTGTAGAATAGGAACCCCGCGTTGAGAGAGCATAATATGTCGTACTGAGGG